>JBLNAY010000048.1:0-12384 GCA_050259715.1 Candidatus Dadabacteria bacterium | reverse complement strand
CGATAATATCTGTTTTAGGAGTAAGGCTATAATAAACGTGCGCTTCACCACGATTACGTTTAAAACTAAAATCCGGGATGCGCTCAGGGATAGCTAACACAGGACCAAAAAAAGTTCCATTGCCGGCATACACTGAATCACGCCATTCATAATCTTTTCCTGTAGCATGCTCCGCCGATACTTTGTATGCCCATTTTTCATTGATCTTAACTGCATGACGAAATCGGGTGCTGAACTGGCTCTGGCTGCCAACACTCGATGAAATAGAGGTACCCGGGTACTTCCGGGGATCTTTGGTGATATAATTAAATAAGGCATTGTGTGCATTCGGTCCATAAAGTGCCGATTGAGGACCGAGTAGAATTTCAATTTGTTCAATATCATCTTTGATGGTACTGCCGTTATTGAATAAAGCAAGGCCGGCACTGGCAGAAGCCATAGAGTTGCGCCCATCCACTAATTGAAAAACTTTATTATTAAATGCGCTGTGCAATCCTCGCGCATTGAAAGTAATATCATCCACGCCAGCCCTCGTATATTCAACTCCCTGCACTTTCGACACCAGTTCGGTAACATTAGAACCTGCAAATTGCTCAAGGTCTTTCATTGAAATAACTTGTATGCTGGTCGGAGCGTTGGTAATTTTTTCTACACGCCTTGAAGCTGAGATTACGACTGGTTCTACAGTTCTGTTCTCAGGAATTAATGACAGGTTGATGAAAGTTGAATCTCCATTTGTAACTGTTATTGACCATTGCAAAGGAGTGTAACCTATGTGTGAGACAACAAGAACAATTCTTCCTTTAGTGGCATTCTGTAGAATGAAATGGCCCTCACGATCGGTCTCTGTAGCATTAGCGCTCCCTTTAACTGACACGCTAGCACCATCCAGTGCTTCGCTTGTTTGTTGATCTGTAATCCTTCCCGATATTACCGGTGCCTCTTGTGCAAAGCCTATTACCTGGTAGACAAGGAACACTAAGGCCAATAGTTTTTTTTCCATAAGTCAAATGGTTCGATCATTGAATGACCTGTAGCTTGAAATCAGCTACCCTGTAGTTTCAAAAAGATATTGCGATATAGTTTGCCAATAGGTAGTTCTTTATCACCGATTTCGACTGTTTCAGCGGTAAAGGATTTTAACTTACTTAAAGAGATGATGTAGGAACGATGCACCCGTATAAACTTGCTGTCCGATAACATAGCTTCCACTGAGGCAATGGTTTGCCGTGTGATAAAAAAGCCTTTCTCCAAAAAAACTTTTACATAATCCTTGTCACTTTCAATGTAAACTATATCGTCAAGCAGCACTTTTACCATTTTACGATCAACGCGTAAGTATATGAAGGATGTAGCTGGTTTATTCGCTTCCATCCCCAATGGCGCCTGGGGTTCAACATCCTGCTGTCTTTGAGGAAAAGCTTTGTTCACTGCTCTCAGAAACCGATCAAAACGAATGGGCTTTAATAAGTAGTCAGTCACATCCAGTTCGAAACCTTCATGTGCATATTCTTTATGAGCGGTAGTGAAAATGATCTTTGGTGTATGGCGAAGAGTCCTTACAAATTCGGTCCCGCTTAACTGTGGCATTTTAATATCGAGGAAAATAATATCAACGAGGTGCTCATGGAGGAATATAGTAGCATCGATGGCATTGCCGAATTCTCCAACGAGTTGTAATGTGGGCATTTTTTCAATATACCTTTTGATCACATCCCTTGCCATAGGCTCATCATCAACGATGATGCATTTGATAGGTATGTAATTTCCATTAGGCATATTCAGCTTCCGGTTTTATGATTACGGTATTTTGTGGCGGGTGTTCATCTCTTATTAATTGTACTTTGAGATCCACAACAAAAACTTCTTCTTCTTCTCTTATCTGCAGATCATATTTATTCGTGTACAATAAGTTCAGTCTTTGGCGGACATTGTTGATCCCGATACCTGCTTTGCCCTGCTCTTCTCCTTTAGACGCAACTTTCCCGTTCATCAGTTTCATCACCAATGTTGTGTCCTTAAGTTCAATAGTGAAATTGATCCATGGGCGTTGGAGTATCTTGCTTGTTCCATGCTTAAAACAGTTTTCAACAAAAGGCAATATCAATAAAGGAGCGATGTACAGGTTGTCCGGCTTACCTGTTACCAGCACGTGCACATCTAATTTGTTGCCATAACGGATCTTCTCCAGATTGATATATTCGTTAATCATCGACAACTCCTGCTTCAATGGTACCAAAGGTTTTTGGCCTTCATACAAAATGTAGCGGAGAATATCCGAAAGTCCCATGATCATTTTCGATCCTATGGGTGATTCCAGTTGTGTCTGCGAGTAAATGTTATTGAGTGTATTAAATAAGAAATGCGGGTGCACCTGGGCGGTAAGCAATTGCATTTGTGCATCGGTGTTTTCTTTTTGCAGTTGCAGATTGCGAAGATTTTTAAGGTAGTAATATTTAAACATTTTCAGGCTGGCCGCCAGTGCCGCACCTGTAAGTGAACCCTGCAAAGCGGATAAATAGGCCAACCCCCATTTTTGAATTCCACTAACGCCCTTGAACAATGAAGTTTGCGAGGTAATCCACATAACCTTGTGCCATGGAACAACAATAAGCAAAGCTGCGCTAAAGGCTATCGTTAATACTAAAAATACTACTGTCCAGAGAGAAGCCTTGAAGTATTTGCCCCTAAATACATAACGTGGCAATATAAAGTAGAGAAAAGGATAAACCAGTATAGCCTGGGGCAGAAGTAAAAGAAAGGCCTCCGCCATTGTTTTAAACAGGTCCGGGAAGTGCCCTGTCTCTTTGAGCGTTTTTGGATTGAAGTACTTTGCCAAACTAAAATACAAGCCCCAGAAGATCCAAAAAACCACGTGCCGCTGGATGCGGTATTTTCTTTCGTCTGAAAATAAAAACTTATTGTTCAGAAAAATGTTCATATCGTTGGTAGTGTTTCAACAACTTCACAAATCAATTCTCCCCGCCATTGAATTTACAAATATTCAATTAAAAAATATCGGATAAATTAAAGATTGCGAAGTATACCAACAAGAAAAAGACAAAGAAGCCAATAGCTGCGACTAAGTGCTTTTGTCGCAACTAAAAAGATTTTCAACCAACTGAAAGAAAAAATCTATTCTCCTCAATGTTCGTCGTGCAGAACCACATTTGTAATCTTTCTGTGCGCGTTACTTGGTCTTTAGTCGCATTTTGTAAAAAACCACATTTCCTAAAAATAGTTTTGGTGCTGTAATCCATTTCTTTCAAATCTCTTCCTGATTAACTATTTAAACCAACGATTATGAAACTGAATTCAACATCATTGTTTGCAACACTGACCCTGGTAATCTTCATTTCCTTTTTGTCGTGCAAAAAAGAATTCCAGGAACTGCCGGCAGAAAACACGCCACTGAATGTTAATCAAAGTAAGCGACCGCTCGATCCGGGCTTTGCTGAAAACGATATGGTTCTTTACTGGAATGAAAAAGTAGCCACTGTGCTTGGAGTAGGCATGAACCAGCCGACTCGTTCGCGTTATTTCGCTATCATTGAAATTGCCGTTCATGATGCATTGAATAGCATCAAGCCAAAGTATGAAAGTTATGCATTGCATGAAAGGGAACAACATGCCAACCCGGACGCTGCTGTTGCGAGCGCTGTTTATTGGGCTATTAAAGGCCTGAACAGGCAGGGGAGTTTCCCCGTAGATACATGGTACAATGAAAGTTTAGCTTCCATTGCTGATGGAGAGAGCAAAGACCTCGGTATAGCTATTGGGAAGAAAGCAGCGGATGCCATGATAGCCAACCGTGCAAATGATGGTTTTACTCAAGTATTGACAACCTCAGTTAATCCTCCGGACGGAAGTACACCGGGTGCTTATCGTCATACCAATTTATTAAATGTGCGCTACGTTCCCAATTGGGGAACTGTCATGCAGCCGTATGTTGTTTTGAGTAATGATCAATTCAGGCCTGCAGGCCCCTATAGCGTCTCATCTGCGGAATATGCTGCCGATTATAATGAAGTAAAAGCTAAAGGAGCGAGGGTACGTTCAACAAGAACGACACAGGAAGAGACACTGGCAAAATTCTGGTCAGAAAACCGGCCTTCGATAATATGGAATAATTTGGCGAGAGCTGTTGTAGCTACAAAAAAGATGGATGCCTGGAAAACAGCTCGCCTGTTTGCATTGATCCATACAGCCATCGCTGATGGTGTGAACACGGCATTGAACTCCGCTTATTATTATTATTACTGGAGACCTGAAACAGCCATTCACGAAGGCAATAATGATGGCAATAGTGCCACGACTGCAGACGCGACCTGGATACCTTTTATCGTTGAATCGGCTAATCCAATTGCTGCAGCTTATTACGTTACCCCGCCTATTCCTGAATATCCTTCGACCTATGCCATGATGGGTTCAGCAGTGACAGAAATACTGAAGGACGTTTTCGAAACAGATGACATAGATGTGAATCTCACGAGCTTTTCATTAACCGGTGTTGCCATTCATTACAGCAGTCTTGACCAGGCATCGAGAGATAATGCATTAGGTAAAATGTATGCAGGCTGGCATTTCCGGAAATCAGTCATTGACGGGGAAGAAACAGGTAAACGTATAGCAGATTACATATTTACCCACCAGTTCCGTGAACAGTAATTCAGCCCTACTATTTAATTGAGGGGCCGCAACCCTAATGAGCCCCTTGAAGCCTTAGTGCCCTAAACATTCTCAACTTCTAACCCCCTAAACCTCTAAACTCCCGCTATGTCAAAGTTTTATTTATATCTTTTAGTTGCCGCTATTGTTTTCACGGCGTGCAAAAAAGAAAAAGCAGACCCCGGCTATATTACCACTCCTCCCGTTGCACCAACACTTTCAGAGGTTAATGTCTCCTCGTTAAATTGTGCTGCTGCGCGAATAAGTTCTGTAGCAACTGCCGGAGCTTCATATTCCGCTACAGTCATGATTCCCTATACGGGCGGTAACGGAGTTAACTACTCATTCGGATACCCGGTTGAATCTTTAGGTGTTAAAGGATTGAAGGCTACTCTACAACCAGGTATTGCCAGCGATACCGGCAGTCTTATTTATTCTGTATCAGGAATACCCCTTTCATCTGGCACTAGTGATTTTGAAATAATATTTGGAAAACAGCAGTGTAAATTCTCCATACCAATTAATCATGCTGTTAATACAGCTCCACGCGTTAGCGCTATGGGTGATCTCTTTCTTTCATCGCCTGGTGATTCCTGTATCCTGTCAGGTGGTGGATACGATCTTGAAAACGATATACTGAGTTTTACCTGGATAAAACTTTCAGGCCCTTCGGGAGCAGTGATAGAAAACCCAAATAGTTTACGCACCAGGGTGAGCGGACTTCAACTGGGTGAGTATACATTCGAATTATCCGCCACAGATCCCTATGGGTTGAAGGGCAGTGATACCGTAAGGGTAACCGTATTTCAGCCCGGGCAGAATGAGTATTTATTTAAAGATTTATCATGGGAATGTCCAATGGGTTGTTCTGTTACGATATATAACCTATATTCTTATATACCGCCTGGTAAACCTTTCCTCGTCTTTTTGCGTGAAAGTAGTACTGCACCATGGCAATATGTGAAGTCAGAGTCGCAATGGGGACCTACAGATAAATACGTGTACGGCACAGGCAATAACACTCTTTGGGTTTATTCTGATGATATTACTGGAAAGGCAGATGTAAAAATTCAATACTAATATATTAGAAGTTATTACACAAAAACGATACTTAACCATCTTAACCCTCTTACATGTCAAGGTTCTATTTATATTTTGTTGTTACCCGTGCCGTTTACACAGCCTGTCCAAAAACAAAAAGCAGAACCAGTCAACATCATTATTCTGCCTGAATAAGTTATGTTGTAATTGCAGTAGCCACCTATTTGCGGACAGTGATAGTTCCGCATTCCATGTGACAGACATTTCTCCTCTGGCGGTTTGCAGATTGACCAGGTATCAGGTGGTTGAAAGTAGTGTTACATTAAGGTAATCACACCAGCAGTGTTGTACCACGCAGTTGAGACGCAGTTGAGACGCAGTTGACACGCAGTTAACAGTGCCTCAACAGTGTCTCAACTGCGTGTGAATAGTGTGTAAACTGAGACTTTGATTAGTTCTATGGTAAGCCGATAGCTGCATTCTGTCTGGTTATGGTGAAGATCCATAGAGTTAATTAACCAGTTGGTATATAAAAGAAATTGAATAGAATTTTGTGTTTCAAGTTTTAAATGGAGTAGCCATAAACAGGAGTCATTCCTTGGGGATTCCTGTTAATGCTGGCAATCGGCATCCCAGCCATTGGTTACAATCGTTCCCGATGTAGAGCCGGTAACAGAAACCCAGGAAACATTTTTCCCGGATCCGGACAACGAGGTATAGACTATTTTGCTGCAGTCGCCTGACCATGAAGTCCTCGTCCAGGTAGCAGCACCTGACTTAATGATGTTCACATCATTGCCATCAGGATTCAAGATGCCAATTTGCGTGTTGTAAAGATCAACGCCAATTTGCTGGCTGATTGTTATTGCGAGTTTCAGGCCGTTCGGTGACCAGCTCGGATACAAATAGTCAAAGCGATCGAAAATGTCACCGGTGTGGGCTGTAAAGCCGCTTCCATCAACTTTAATTGTATAGATGTCATAAACAAAATCGTAAGCTGCCCAATCGCTGACAAAGGCTATGGTGTTACCATCCGGTGACCATGCCGGATTGCTGTCATGCCCGGGAGCTTCGAACAGCAATGAAGGTCCGCCGTTTAATGCACCGACCACCCAGATGTTGGCGCTGCCATTACTCACCGTGGAATAAGCGACTTTCGTTCCATCGGGCGACCACGTTGGATCCTGGCTATAGCTCGCCGAAAAGGTTTTGCGTACGACATTGGAACCATCCGCATTCATGATGTAGAGTTCAGGACTGCCCGTGCGGTCACTAATAAATGCAATGCGTGTTCCGTCGGGCGACCACGCCGGTTGATAATCAGCACCGGCATCGTAGGTGAGCCGATGTAAGTTCGAGCCATCAAATTCACAGGAATATATCTCCGGGTTCCCATCACGGTCGCTAACGAAAGCGATCTTGCAACTGGTACAGGCAGACCGTTGACCTATCACCGAAACCTGGATAGTGTCTTTGGAAAACAAACCATCTGCATCGGTCACTTTTAATTCAAACTGGTAAATGACTTCAACGAGGTTGGTTGCCTGGGTTTGTGCGGAATTCGCATTAGCTATACCGTAAGATGCAGGGCCGGAAAGTATTGCCCATGAATAACCTGTGATATTATTATCGGGATCAGTTGAGCCACGGCCATCCAGGTTAACTGTATTTACCGGTAGCATAATTATTTGATCAACTCCTGCATTGGCAACCGGTGGTCGATTGTGCTGCACAGGATCATTGATTGTAATCTGCACTGTATCTTTTGCAAATGCGCCTTTGTTATCGGTAACTTTCAATTCAAATTGGTAGACACCATTTACTAATTTGTTTACACTTGTTTTTGCTTTTGTTGCGCTTACGATATTGAAAGAAGCAGGACCTGATATTTTTTTCCACAGCCATTCACTTATTTTCCCATCCGGATCATTGGAGGCAGAGCCATCCAACATTAGGCTATCGGTTGGTAAAGTGAGGGTAGTATCAGGCCCTGCTAAAGAAATGGGTGATTGGTTGTCAGCTACACATCCTTCACAGGAAAGTTCTTTTTTGCAGGAGAAAAATGTTCCTGCAGCCAATGCCAGGAGAAGAAATAATTTTTTTAAGATCATTTAATTTCTTTTAAACAGCATCTTCATTTTAGCTTTATAATCCAGGCATCGCTTTCACCATGGTTGCCGTTGACATCTCCATTTTTTGAGGCAGCTTGCCCGGCAATAACAAAACTTCCATCGGGCGATTGTTGAATGCAATTGACAAAATCATTGGCCGAACCACCTAAAGGTTTTTGCCATAGTATGGAACCATTGTTACTTAGCCTTATTACCCACGCATCCTGTCCGCCATGATTTCCATTTACATCGGCATTATTGGATACCGTGGATCCTGCAACAATATAACTGCCGTCGGCAGTGACCTGGACTGAACGGGCAATGTCTTCACCAGAGCCACCCAGTACCTTTTGCCATTGAACAGCACCACTGCCACTCAACTTCACAACCCAGGCATCGGCATCCCCATGGTTACCATTGATATCAAAGTTGTTCGACTTGGTAGACCCGACAACAATATAGCCGCCATCAGGAGTGGCCTGGACCGACCTGGCAATATCTTCATTAGTACCACCCAATGTTTTCTGCCATTGAATGGTACCGCTGCTGCTTAGTTTAACAATCCATGCATCAGCATCACCATGGTTACCGCTTACATCGCCATTGATTGAATAAGTATAACCAGCCAGTATATAGCCGTTATCCGCTGTAGCTTGCAACATGTAGGCATAATCGTTATTAGTACCGCCAATCGTTTTCTGCCATTGTATACCGCCGCTGCTGCTTAGTTTTACAATCCACACATCCCGTTCACCCGCGGTTCCATTTACATCCCCATCCCATGAATCGCTATGCCCTACGAAAATATAGCCGCCGTCAGTGGTGGGTAGAATGGAATTGGCAAAATCACACCCGGAGCTGCCTCCAAAAACTTTCTGCCATTGAATAGCGCCAGTGCTGCTTAGCTTGACCACCCAGGCGTCAGCTTCGACGCCCCCGTGGTAGCCGCTTACATCTCCATCATTGGAGTAAGTTAAACCCGACGTGATATACCCTCCATCAGGAGTGGGTTGTATAGAAAGTAAATTTTCAGCAGCTGATCCACCCAGCGCTTTTTGCCATTGAACAGCTCCGGTGCTGCTTAGCTTTACCACTAACCCATCGGGATAATAACCACAAATAGTTGGGCCGGTGCAAGGGGAATAACAGCCAATAGTGCCCAGGTGGTACCCTGTAATATCGCCATCCGGAGAATTGGTATTTCCTGCTACAATATAGCCGCCATCTGAGGTGGCCTGGATAAATTGTGCCACATCAACACGGCTGCCACCAAGAGCCTTCTGCCATTGCACTGACAGTGAAGCGTCAGGATCTACAGTTACCTGGATAGTATCCGTGTCAAAGAGCCCACCGGCATCTGTGACTTTTAACTCAAACTGGTATACTCCCTGGACCAGGTATCGTACTAACGTTGATGGTAATCCGGCATTTAAAAAGGAAAATGATGAAGGCCCTGCAATCTTTGTCCATTGGAAGGAACTAATGTTATTGTCGGCATCGGTGGAGCTGCCGCCGTCGAGAGTTACGGAATTTTGTGGTAACATAATAGTTTGATCTTGTCCTGCGTTGGCCACAGGCGGGCGGTTGGACTGTGCAGCGTTATTCACCCTGATCTGTACGGTGTCCTTTGCCGATAAGCCGCCATTATCTTTAACTTTTAGCTCGAACTGGTAGGTACCGGCAACAAGATTTTTAACCGATGTTTTCTCTGCCGCATCATTTGAAATATCAGAAGGAGCCGGCCCTGATACTTTTGTCCATTTCCATTCACTTATGGTCCCGTCAGGGTCGCCTGACTTGCTGCCATCCAGCAATGCACTATCAGTTGGTAAGGTGATTACCTGGTCATCACCCGCAATTGCAACCGGGACTTTATTTACACCACAACTCTCGCAGGAAGGGTTTTTTCTACAGGAGAGAAATAGTGTTGCTGCTAAAAATGTCGGAAGGATTAGTCGTTTCATAATTTAGTATTTAGAAGAAACACAATTTTGTTGTTGCGGGTGTCTCTATGCTGTTGGTTGTACTGAATGATGACCACAACCGGTCAATATTCATATACCGGTTTACTGGTTTATTTCTTTAACAATAGCTGCATTCTCATACCTTCTGAAAACGTCTTCAAAAGCATTTTCATAATTGAAAGTTTAATAGATGCCTCGAATGAAAACTTTGGTTCGACAAATTGTTTTAATTCCCCTGGTCGCAGGTAAAATCATAAAGGGTTGAATGCTGCTGATCTTTTGTTCCGATGATCAGTGCATCGAAGTAACCTATGGTGTTTGCATATAAACTGGTAGGATTGCCTCCTATAGTAAAACGCACGCCTTCGCCGTTGTGACCAATTGGTGGAGTGTCTATGATCCTGGCGTCAGGGTATACAGCCATTAATTCCGGTATTGTAGCAATATGATCGTGAAGCCCACCAGGAAGAGCCACCGTTTCAGCTTCGATATGCCACACACCTATTAAAGGATTCCATTGTTGCCAAACATTCAACTGGAGTGCCTGTGCTTCGCCACCGGAACGGGGTTCATAATAAATATTAAGATCTTTAGCTTCATCTCCATTAACATCTATCTGAAGTACCATAATAGTTGGCGCATTCTGTACAACGTAAGTGCTGTACTTTAATTCAGTAAGATCCGCCAAACGGGTTCCGGAATATCCACCTTTGCGAAGGCGTATTCTTCTCAAGGTTGGGTCTTCGGATGTGGGCAGGTTCATAGTAATACTTCCATTTATTAACCGGGGATCGGAATTATTTTCAGGCCCGCAAACTACTTGTTCATATGGAGATGAGTAGGAAAAGATCGTAACCCCATTCACAATATTCACTTGTTGTTCTTTCCACCCCTGGCTATAAAAATTATGCTCATTAATTCTTTCAAATTGATAGGGAGTTACTCCGCGGTTTGCCATATTTACTTTATCAGTTGGAGCATTATACATCACATCTAAATGTTCATTGATTGATTTCTGGCAGGCCAAAAATGGCAGAGTAAAAAGCAATACCATCGTCAGTTTCGAAAGTTGGGTTGTCATAAAAAAGTTTTATGGTTAAGAAGTACATATCAAATGTATTCATCAATATTCCCTGTGTTTTTGTGTATTCGTCAAACAGTGGAGCAGGAGAGGTAGATATCATTTTCGGAAATATCTAAGCCATTCGTCTGAGACGAACGGTATTCAGCTTTTCTTTTAATGCACTTGCCTCATTTACTTTTCTAGCGAAAGCCGTTGGGTATAATGAATAGTATATTTGTGAGGATAGTTTATCCATGACAAAGCAGGATTTCATATTTTCTGCAAAACGAAAGCACAGGTACGCCAGGCATATTTTATTTTGGTTATTATGGAGTATAGCGTTTAACCTGCTTTTTCATTTCCCCACTCATGTTTTTAAAGGATGGGATACAAGTGGGCCGGGCACAAAAAATCTGCAGGAGTTAGGCATTATTCTTTTCTTTATTAAAACCCTTCTTATTAATTCTTTCCTGTCCGTCATTGTGCCACAAATGGCATTAACTTATGTGTTAATTTATTGGCTATTACCGAAATATCTTTCGGAGGGGAAAAACCTGTTTATTACTATTCTAGTTACAGTCTGCGCTTTAGTACTTTTTTATTTTGTAGCTATAGTCTTTAAACAAAGCGGGGTTTTTTACAATAGGTTAATGGGAATATCTTCTGATTTTCCTTTGATGAAGGTTATCAGGCATGTAGTTGTAATTGACCAGTTAACTACCTTACCCATTGTCACCGGGTTTGCTTTGATGATAAAAGTATTCAAGCGTTGGTGGCTCAGGCAAAAAGAGACTGAAGTTTTGGCAAAAGAAAAAACAAAAGCAGAATTACAATTACTGAAAGCGCAGGTGCATCCTCATTTTTTATTCAACACCCTGAACAATATTTATTTCTTTACACTTACCAATTCATCTCAGGCTCCTGTAATGATAAAAAAGCTTTCAGACTTGCTGCAATATATCCTCCATGAGTGTGACCAGCCATTGGTGCCATTGGAAAAAGAAATAAAAATGCTAAGGGATTATATGGCACTAGAGAAAATAAGATATGGGGAAAACATAGAAATGACTATTGATGTGGAGGGGAATTACAATGGAATTATGATCCACCCGCTCCTGCTTATTCCTTTTGTAGAAAACAGTTTTAAACATGGGGCAAGTAAGATGATTTCACATCCGTGGGTAAAGTTGCAGATTAACATTAAGGATAACCTATTGCATTTTAGTATTGAAAACAGTAAACCAACTGACAATGAAACTTTTCCGGGAAAAGGAAATATTGGATTAAAAAATGTAAGGAAGAGGCTCGAATTACTTTATCCAGGCAGGCATGCACTTAATATTGTCACTCAAGCGAATAGCTACATTGTTAGTCTTGAATTGAAATTAAGAAAGTCAGAAGAAATTACCGGCGTGGCTGAAATAAAACCATATAGCGATTATGCGATTGCATGACTATATATTTTCGGATGCAAGGAAGATTAGGATTGTAAGGCATTTGGTTTTTTGGGCCTCCTGGTGGTTGTATTTCTTTTTAT
>JBLNAY010000047.1:0-3314 GCA_050259715.1 Candidatus Dadabacteria bacterium | reverse complement strand
TTAAGAGTTTAATAGCCTGGATTCTGATAATTGGTTATAGCCGCAGCATCCAGGGCTTTCCCATCAGGGTCGGTCAACTGCACCAGGTAAGAATTAGGCCATGGCCTGAACATATAAAATTTATGGTGATTAAAAAGGGGTTAATTCATAGACTTTTTTTATTGGTCATCTGATGCTTCTGGCCAACAAAAAACATTATATACCTCAACAATAAAAGGCTCAGAAACACATTGAAAAACTGAAATAAAAAATGGAGTGAAAGGATATGATTGAAAAGAAATGGTTTTCATATCGCAGTCATTTCAATAGTCAGCTAAGCTATCGTTAATGTGAATTTAGATTATCCTGTTCTATGCTGTTCAGTAGTGAAACTCAAAAGCTCAACAGATAAGTAGAAAAAACGCTTGTAAAAAGATGAGCTAATAACTTACAATATACCTGGTTAATCTTTCCTGTTATTGATTAAACAATTCGCATAATTGCATGATATTGCGCGTAGAAAATGTAATGCTATCTAAGGATCATAATTGAAAGATCTTATTCATCAGGATCCACTTCTCACCTTCTTGTGCCCACGGTAAAGGCTTCTGAAACTTCCACATCAGCTTTTCCCATTCGAGTACATTAGGATTGGAGTTATCCATTTCAGCTTTATGTTTAAAAGTAAAATCGTCTGCTGTTTCCATAATCATAAACAACCTGTTGCCGGTTCGGTAGATCTCCATATTGATAATCCCAGAGTCTGTGATACTTTTCTTTATTTCCGGCCAGGCGTTTTCGGATTTGTGATAGTTTTCATATTCAGCAATCAAATGGGGATCATCAACGAGGTCGAGGGCTAAGCAATATCTTTTCATATTATGTAAGTACTCCTATTCTATTTTTTAAAAACAATTTTAAATCCGTGAACCTTCCAGGCGGGCAGGTTAGCTGGTTTGTTAATCACTAATGCATCATTCTGCTGATTCCATTTTAACTTCTCCTTACTTCCCAACATTGTAACAGATGCAACAGCTTTATCAACCAACTTTGAATCTTTTCCAAGAGACGTCATGTGAATATCTGTGTCTGGCGTTGACATCACAAAAGCATATACATTGTCCTTCTTTGTTGTATAACGAATATCTGTAGGCTGATAACCGCGAGTATCACTAAGTCCACCAAAACGACCTTTCTTTTGATTGTCTTTAAGTGTCGAAGGCCCTTCACCATAAACTTTCCATGGACGTGTTCCATAAACTCCTTCACCATTTGCATTCGTCCACTTTGCAATACCTTCTACAATGTCTAACACGTCCTGCTCCAGGTCACCTTCAGGTGTTTGCACCACGTTGATCAGCAGGTTACCATTTTTACTTACAATATCCATCAGCAGTTGCACCACTTCGTCAGCACTCTTGTATTTCTGGCCGGTCCTGTAATACCAGTCCCCTATTGACGTGTCAGTCTGCCATGGATATTCACTGATACCATCGAGAACGCCCCGCTCTACGTCCTGCGCCCATTTGCCATTGGATGCCTCTTTACAGGTATATACAACGTTTACTCTCGTGTTATCCTTTGCAGCCTGGTTATAATAATGCGCCAGCATGGAACGGCCCACATCATCAAAAGGCAGCTTGCTATCGGAATAGAGTAGATCTGGTTTATACATATCAATTAATTCCTTCACCACATCGAACCACCTCTGGTGCCATCCAGGATTATTTGTTAGCCAGTTGCGTACATCAGAAGAATCGGCGGGTTTTTGATACAAATCCCAATACTCAGGATTTGCACCATCATACTTAATGCCTGCCATAGCACCCTGCTTATCGGCACCATGACTTGGCTGGTACCAATTAAAACTTGCGGCCAGGTGTTCTGAAACACCAAAGCGCAGTCCTTCTTTTTTTGCTGCCTTTTGCCACAGCCCTACAACATCTTTTTTAGGTCCCATGTTTACAGAATTCCAACGATGAAGCTTCGAATCCCACAGGTAAAAATTATCGTGATGAGAAGCCATGCTGACGAAATATTTCGCTCCTGCTTTTTTATACAGCTTCATCAGCTTCTCAGGATCCCATCTTTCGGCTTTCCACATAGGAATAATGTCTTTGTATCCAAACTTTGAAGGGTGTCCGTAATGGGCAACATGATACTTGTAGTCCGCATCATTTTCCATATACATTCTCTTTGCATACCAGTCACCCTGGCGCGGTACTGCCTGGGGACCCCAGTGAGCCCAGAATCCCAGTTTTGCATCGCGAAACCATTCAGGATACTGATATGTTTTCAGTGATTCATCTGTAGGTTTAAACGGACCAGGAGCTATAGCTAGTTGTTTTGTTTGTGCACCTACTCCTAAGAGTATAAAACCGGTTAAAGCAGTTAGAAAAATTCTTTTCATTATTGATGGTTTATAGAGGCTAAGAATTTTTTAAGGTTTAAAAAGGAACAGGCAATGTAATTAACCCTCTTTTTTCCAATTCACTCCAAAATGCACCAGGAAGAACAACGTGTGCCATATCCACATTTTCTTTTACCCGTTTAGCAGCTGTCGTATTCAACGCGATTGACCTCACTCCCGGCACATGCAATGCAAACTGCACACAAGCTTCTGCAGGTTTAACGTGAAACTGATCACAAACAGTGAAGAACTCGTCCCGCCATTTATAAAGCTTATCACTTTCCGGTGTTCCTCTTTGTAAGAGCTTGTAATCATAATAGTCACTGCCGACAAGGAAACCGGAATGGAAAACAGCTGAATTGATGATATATACTCCAGCGGCGTCGAGTTCCAGCATGAAGTCCAGCAAATCCTTTGGATGATTTTTAATGGTCATACTATTAGCAATCATCACCCAATCGAGTTCTACCTCTGAAGCGATCTTCTGAATAATCCTCCAGTTTTTAGCCCCAACTCCTACCGCCTTGACTCTCCCTTCTGCTTTCAAATCAAAGAGTGCTTTGTAGGCACTCAAAATGTCACGGAACAATTCATTGGATTGCTCCTGGTTCTTAGCCTTCGCCAGGTATTCGTCAGGATCATGAACTGAAACCATTTGAGGAATGTAGCCGCGCAGTAATTGATTGCCTTGTTCAAAGCACTCAAGTATCCCCTCATAGCTTATTTTTTGAACAGCATCATTTTGAAGATCTTTCCAGACGCCCGGTTCAAAAGTGGGCTCCTTAGTTTTCAGTGAAGTCCTTACCCATCCAAGTTTATTACTGATAACCACATTTTCTTTAGGTACCTGGAGTTCATTAAGGCATTTACCTAAAGTTTCCAGTGCCAGTCCTGCTCCATACTTACCTGCTGAATCAAAAACTAC
>JBLNAY010000046.1:0-4080 GCA_050259715.1 Candidatus Dadabacteria bacterium | reverse complement strand
TTTGGAACGAACTGGTTGAATATAACACGACCAACAGTGGTATCTATTAACTTTCTGATTATTGTCCCGTCATTCTCACGAACATTACTCCTAACTTTTATCCAGGCATGCAGGTCTAGCTTGTTTTCATTATAAGCAATGATAACCTCTTCTTCACTATAGAAGGCTTTCCCTTCACCTCTTACAGGTTGAGCTTCTGTAGATTTCTTACCCTTTGAAATATAATACAGACCCAATACCATGTCCTGTGAAGGCAGCGTAATTGGTGTACCATTCTGAGGATTCAGGATATTATGTGATGCCAACATTAATAATTGTGCTTCAAGAACCGCAGCATGACTCAGAGGTACGTGAACGGCCATCTGGTCACCATCAAAGTCTGCGTTGAAGGCGGTAGTTACTAATGGGTGTAACTGAATTGCTTTACCTTCTACCAGTTTAGGCTGAAATGCCTGTATAGATAAACGGTGCAGTGTTGGGGCCCGGTTTAACATTACCGGGTGACCTTTTAATATATTTTCCAGGATATCCCAAACAACAGCTTCTTTCTTGTCTACCAGTTTTCTTGCAGACTTTACTGTTTTTACTATACCCCTTTCAATCAATTTACGAATAATGAATGGCTTGAATAATTCAGCAGCCATATCCTTTGGTAAACCACATTCAAATAATTTCAATTCAGGTCCTACTACAATGACAGAACGACCGGAATAGTCAACACGTTTACCAAGAAGGTTCTGACGAAAACGGCCCTGCTTTCCTTTCAATACATCAGAAAGAGACTTCAAAGCACGTCCACCTTCAGCCTTAACAGCATTGGATTTTCTTGAGTTATCAAATAAGCTATCAACAGCTTCCTGTAACATACGTTTTTCATTACGTAAGATCACTTCAGGAGCCTTGATCTCTAACAAACGCTTTAGACGATTGTTCCTGATTATAACACGACGATACAGGTCATTTAAATCTGAAGACGCAAATCGACCACCATCCAAAGGAACCAAAGGCCTTAATTCCGGTGGAATGACAGGGATGTATTGCATAACCATCCACTCCGGACGGTTTGAAATCCTTGTTTGCGCATCACGGAAAGATTCAACAACAGAAAGACGCTTCAACGCATCTGCTTTACGTTGCTGTGAAGTTTCAGTAGCTGCTGCATTACGAAGATCAAACGAAAGCTGATCCAGATCTATTCTTGCCAAAAGGTCATGAACGGCTTCAGCACCCATTTTTGCTATGAACTTGTTTGGATCTTCATCAGGCAGGAATTGATTATCCTTTGGTAATGTATCCAGGATATCCAGGTATTCCTCTTCTGTAAGAAGATCTCCGTAATTCTGTCCTTTATCTGCCCTAATACCTGATTGGATAACAACAAAACGCTCATAGTAAACAATGCTCTCTAACTTCTTAGAGCTCATGCCTAATAAGTAACCAATTTTGTTAGGCAGCGATTTGAAATACCATATGTGTACAACTGGTACTACTAATTTTATGTGACCCATCCTTTCTCTACGAACCTTTTTTTCTGTTACTTCCACACCACAACGATCACATACAATCCCTTTGTACCGTATACGTTTATACTTTCCGCAGGCACATTCGTAATCTTTTACAGGACCAAAGATCCTTTCGCAAAACAAACCATCTCTCTCCGGTTTGTATGTACGATAATTTATAGTTTCCGGCTTTAAAACCTCACCGAAGCTTTTTTCCAAAATACTATCAGGTGAAGCAAGTCCTATTGTAATTTTTGAAAATGTAGGTCTAGGACGATTGTCTTTTTTATTAAAAGCCATTTTATTAAATTTCTGTTTTTGTTGATTGTTGTCTGAATGAGTAAATCAGAATGGTCAGTCAAATTTTCTTTGACTGACCATTAATTTATTAATCGTGGAACTTCAGATCTAAACCGAGACCTCTGAGTTCATGCACCAGTACATTAAATGATTCTGGTATACCTGCACGAGGAATGTTTTCACCTTTCACAATGGCCTCGTAAGTTTTAGCACGACCTATAATATCATCAGATTTAATTGTCAATAATTCCTGTAAGATGTTTGATGCACCGTATGCTTCCAAAGCCCATACTTCCATCTCACCAAAACGCTGACCACCAAATTGAGCCTTACCACCTAATGGTTGTTGTGTAATCAAACTGTAAGGTCCGATGCTTCTTGCATGCATCTTGTCATCTACCATGTGGTGCAGTTTGATAATGTAAATAACACCAACTGTAGCTTTCTGGTCGAAACGCTCACCGGTTTCACCATCATATAGGAATGTGTGACCGAACATTGGAATACCAGCATCTTCACAGTATTTACCAATATCTTCGGTAGAAGCTCCATCAAAGATTGGAGTGGCAAAACGAATTCCCATCTTTTCACCTGCCCAGCCAAGAACAGTTTCATAGATCTGTCCAAGGTTCATACGACTTGGTACACCTAATGGATTGAGAACAATATCGACAGGACTACCATCTTCAAGGAAAGGCATATCTTCCTGTCTAACAATCTTTGCAACAATACCTTTGTTACCGTGTCGACCTGCCATTTTATCTCCCACCTTCAACTTCCTCTTAACGGCTATATAAACCTTAGCGAGTTTTAATACACCTGCAGGTAATTCATCACCAATAGAGATATTGAACTTCTCTCTCTTATATCTTCCTAACTCCTCATTATACTTAATGCTATAGTTGTGAAGCAAGGTATTAATCTGGTCGTCGATCTTTGCATCACTAGTCCATCCCAAAGGATTGACGTTCATGTAATCAATCTGTGCCAGGTTCTTCTGAGTGAACTTCGCTCCTTTTCCTATGAGTATCTCGCCGAAGTTATTGCTAACCCCTGAAGATGTTTTCTCCTTCAGTAAAGTTTGTAGCTTATCTAATAAAACCTCCATCAGGTCAGCCACATTCTTTTCGTGAACCTTCTCCAACTTTTCAATTGCAGCCTTCTCACGAACCTTAGCATTCTTATCTTTCTTTGCTCTTTGGAAAAGTTTTTTATTAATCACTACTCCCTCAACTCCGTTTGGTGCTTTCAGGGAAGCATCTTTTGCATCACCGGCTTTATCCCCAAAAATTGCACGTAACAACTTTTCTTCAGGGGTAGGATCAGATTCTCCTTTAGGAGTGATCTTGCCGATAAGAATATCACCTTCTTTTATCTGTGCCCCAATCCGAATAATTCCATTCTCATCCAAATCCTTAGTTGCTTCTTCAGAAACGTTCGGAATATCTGGTGTTAACTCTTCTTCACCAAGTTTAGTATCACGCACTTCCAGTTCATATTCAGAGATGTGAACAGAAGTGAACATATCTTCTTTTACAACTCTCTCACTGATTACTATAGCATCTTCAAAGTTGTAACCCTTCCATGGCATGAATGCGACCTTAAGGTTTTTACCTAATGCCAATTCACCATCTTTCGTCGCATAACCTTCAGTAAGAAAGTCACCTTCCACAACTCTCTGGCCTTTCTTAACTGCAGGTTTAAGGTTGATAGAAGTCTCCTGGTTAGTTTTAATGAACTTAGTTAGTTTGTATATTTTCAGGTCATCTTCAAACGACACTAAACGTTGTTCATCATTCCTGTTGTAGCGAACGTGGATTTCATTAGCATCCACAAATTCAACAACACCTTCTCCTTCTGAATGAATCTGGATCCTTGCGTCTCTTGCAGCCTTACCTTCAAGACCGGTTCCCACTACAGGAACATCAGGACGTAAAAGTGGAACTGCCTGGCGTTGCATGTTTGATCCCATCAATGCACGGTTGGCATCATCATGCTCAAGGAAAGGAATCAATGATGCACTCAAACCCACAATCTGGTTTGGAGCCACATCCATAAATTGAACTTCTCCTTTATCAAGTATTGGGAAGTCACCGGTTTCTCGACTTACGATCTTTTCTTCTGCAAAATTTCCATTACCATCCAATGGTGTATTAGCCTGGGCAATTTTTGCCAAATCTTCTTCTTCGGCACTCAGGAAAGTAAGTTGCTTCATTTCCACTTTACCGTCCTTCACTTTACGATAAGGAGTTTCGATAAAGCCCATCTCGTTGATCTT
>JBLNAY010000045.1:0-4111 GCA_050259715.1 Candidatus Dadabacteria bacterium | reverse complement strand
TTCAATTAATTGCTGAAGAAAGGTTGTATGATGAACCACTTCATAGGTACCACCCAGTTCAGGGTACTCATTTTTGAAAATATTAAAACAATGCGGGCAGGTAACAACGATTTTCTTTATGCCATACCCATTGAGAACCTGGATATTTTGGTAGGCCATCATCTGGAACATGAACTCATTGCCGGCACGCCTGGCAGGGTCGCCTGTACACATTTCTTCTTTCCCCAGTATAGCATAGCTGATACCTACATGGTTCAATATGGTAGCAAAGGCCTTTGAGATTTTTTGAGCTCTTTGGTCAAAACTGCCGGCGCAACCTACCCAGAAAAGAACTTCCGGATTCTCGCCTTTCGCCATCAATTCAGCCATTGTGGGTACATGCATATAAGCCTGTTTGGTTGTGTTCAAAAATAAGCTAAGCAACAATAGCTTTTGCGGATTCCTTAGCTATAAACACATTCGTCTACTTTTGCAGGCAATAATGAATTGGAGAAGTTTCTATGAAAGGCTTCGCAACTGGGAATTATGGCCTTTTTCCCTGAGATATCTTCCTATTGCACCCATATGGGGATGGTACTGTTTACGTGCGCGGTCCTTTTGGTTCTTCACCCCTTCTAATCCCACGCTCACTTTTGGAGGCTTTGAAGGCGAAGGGAAAAAGGAGATGTACCAACAACTGGAGGAAGGCAGTTACCCTAAAACCATATTTATTCAGCCAGGAATACCTTTCCACTCCGTATTAAAAACCATAAAAAGTTATGGTTATAAATACCCCTACTGTGTCAAACCAGACGTTGGCATGAAAGGACTCTTATTTCGTGTTATAGACAAAGAGGACGATTTAAAGCTTTACCACGAAAAAGTTCCTGTTGTTTACATTGTCCAGGAACTCGTTGAATTACCCCTGGAACTAAGCATATTTTATTACAGGCATCCAGCCAGGCAAAAAGGTGTGATCTCAGGATTTATCCAAAAAGACCTGATGGATGTTGTTGGTGATGGGCACAAGACACTTTGGCAACTGATCATGGAAGATTCACAAGCGCAACAAAGGCCTCAGGAAATGAAGATCAAACATGAGCGGTTTTTAGATCACGTGATACCGGCAGGAGAGAGGTTTATACTGGCGCATGCAGCAAACCTAAGCCGCGGCGCAAGGTTTAAAAACCTTTATGAACAGGCAGATGAGCAGTTATTAAGTGTTTTTGATGATCTCAGCCACCGTACCTCCTTTTATTATGGCAGGTATGATATTAAATGTCAGAGTATTGAGGAATTGAAGAAAGGAAACTTTTCCATACTGGAGTTTAATGGAAGTGGTGCCGAACCGAACCATGTATATCATCAAAATTATTCCTGGTCTGCTGCTTTAAAAGTATTTCTTCAGCATTGGAAGGCTCTTTATGAAATCTCGAGTTACAACAACAGCCACGGAATTCATTACTGGCCTTTTCTTAAAGGACTAAGGTTTTTAAGGCAGGCAAAAAAACACCTGAAAGTACTCGAGCAATACGATAAGGAGATTATTGGTTAAGACTCAATAATTTAAATATTTTCGATCTATAAGCAGCAGGATGCCTAAGCTATTCAGGGTATTTTTTACAGGTATGATCATCAGCTTTTTGGGTTCACTCCCCCTTGGGACGCTCAATATTGCTGCCATGCAATTGGCAGTGTCTGATGGGGTGGAGAAGGCACTGTATTTCGCTGTGGGCTGCCTCACAACCGAAGTAGTTTATGTTAGGATCTCACTTATAGGCATGGATTGGATTCGAAGGCAACACAAGTTATTTCTGATACTGGAGTGGCTAACGTTATTAATAGTATTAATCCTTGCAGTTGCAAGCTTTTATACAGCATTGCATCCAACGCTACAAAAAAACCCTGTTCTCAGCAGCACAGTACCACCTTTTCTAATAGGTATAATGATGAGTGCCGTCAATCCAATGCAGATACCCTTTTGGTTTGGATGGAGTACAGTCCTTTTTACAAAAGGAGTTTTGATTCCTGAGAACCGCTACTACAATTTATATATAATGGGTATTGGTTTGGGTACCTTCCTCGGAAGCAGTGTTTTTATCTTTAGTGGTAAGCTGATAGCTGAAACGATTAACGGCAACCAGATGATATTAAACCTGGTAATTGGGGCTATTTTTACTATAACAGCTGTTATACAATTATGGAAGATCCTTCAGAAGAAAGATGCTGAACATCAATTGGAACATCCCGAAGAAAACCGGCGGAAGTTTGAACACCAGCTACAGGAAATAGAAAAGAAAATTTAAACCATATACATATGACCAGGGAACAACTTATAGAAGAATTTAAAACAGAGGCAGCTTCCACAAGAAGAATGCTTGAGAGAGTACCGGAAGACAAATATTCATGGAAGCCTCATGATAAATCTACTACCATAGGAAGGCTGGCTACCCATGTGGCTGAACTTCCCAGGTTAATAGCCATTGTATTGACCACAGACGAATTGAACTTTGCTGCCAGCAAATTTGTGCCGGTGACCGCTTCATCTAAGGACGACTTAATAAGAATATTTGAAGATAATTATGGCAAGGCAGTAAATGCCTTGCAAAATTCGAAGGAAGAAGATTACAATAGCAGGTGGTCACTAAAAAGCGGAGATCATACCATCTTTACATTGAGCAAACTAGCAAGCATCAGGAGAATGGGAATCAATCATATCTTACATCACCGCGGACAATTATCGGTTTACCTGAGACTCTTAGATGTACCTGTGCCTGGAATGTATGGTCCTACAGCTGATGAGCCGTTTTAGTATTATGACTACCTATATAATTAAAAAGACCGCGCCGGCGGTCTTTTTGTTATAATGAGAATTGTATTACCTGTATCTGTAAGCACCTATCATCTTCTTTCTTTTGCTATTGAGGAACCTGTCCAGAAGCATCAGGCCAAGCACAACGTTCAGCATCAGGAAGATATTGACGAACTGGTTATCGAAGATTACGCTGTAGTCAACCTCTTTAAAATCAATTCCGAGAAGATTTGAATCGCTACCACTGGCAGACCAGTTAATTTGACTAATGCCATAGATGATAAAGGATGTAATTACGGTTATAAAGAATGCTGCTATACCAACGATGATCTTATTATTAATATATTCTTTAGTAGCAGGAGCAATTTGTGTACGGGCAATTTCTTCCATTACATTCTTTGTAAACCTTAGGGAAGGTTGCTCCAGTTCAGAATTATGCAACAGATCATTGATTTCAAGCAGTTCGTGGTATTTAGCTATCCATTCTGCATTTGATTTAACCAATTGATCAATGAGCGGAAGTTCGCTGCTGCTTAGGGTCCCATCTATGTATTCCCACAATTTCTCTTCCATCTGGAACTCACTATTGCTTATGTTAATATCGTCTTTCATATATACCGCTTTATCAGTGTCTTTATTTTAAATCATTCACTTCGGCGCGGAAGTAAGTTACCATCTTTTCCTTTAGTCTCGCCCGCGCCCGGTGTAACTGGACTTTTACCGCATTTTGTTCTTTCTTCAGTATCTGTGCAATCTCTTCTAAAGTTTGTTCGCCCTGGTAGAACAGCGTTATTATTTGGGCATCTTCAGGATTCAGTAATTTAATTGCCGCATTTACCATGTTGATCTTGCTTTTCAGTTCTACCTGGTTGGCATTCATACCTCCATCCACATTATCAGCTACCGCAAACACTTTCTCATTATCGAGAGATTGTACTTCCAGCTTCTTTTTCCTCAGGAAAGTGATGCTGGTAGTGGAAGCTACCGTATAAAGCCAGGTGCTGAATTTAGAGGCCCCCTTGAAATCTGACAATGAGCGATAAGCTTTTACAAATACATCCTGCGCCACCTCCTCAGCATCCTCCCTCGACTTTACATACCTTAACACGATCGTAAATACATAACCCTGGTACTTGTCCACAAGCAAAGCATACGCGTTTTGATCACCTTTCAACACCCGGGTGATGATCTCGATATCAGAAGCTTCGGTATGCATTCTCTAGTTTTAGACTCAGTTTAATGGTTGGAGGTTACAGCCCTTTGCACAAAGTTATCACATCAGTTACTAATTTGTTAACCGCTGAACACAGACATTTGGCA
>JBLNAY010000044.1:0-18624 GCA_050259715.1 Candidatus Dadabacteria bacterium | reverse complement strand
CCGATGACCTGGTGGTTTACCCGGCCCATGGGGCAGGAAGTGCCTGTGGCAAAATGATGAGTAAAGAAACTACTGATACCCTGGGCCATCAGAAAAGAACCAACTATGCTCTTCGACCAGGGATGAATAAGGAGGAATTTATAAAAGAACTAATGACCGGCCTGACAGCACCGCCGCAGTATTTTCCAATGAATGTATTGATGAATATACAAGGATATGAAAGCATTACTGAAGTAGTAAATAGGGGAACAACGCCTTTAAGCCCTGATGCAATTGAAGCTGCAGCTAATGAAACAGGAGCCGTTATTATCGACACGAGGGCAGCGGATGAATTTGCAAAAGGGTTTATCCCTAACTCCATCAACATTAGCATTGATGGGAACTTTGCACCCTGGGTAGGAACCCTCATTCCTGATATTAAACAACCTATCCTTATTGTTGCAGAAAAAGGCAGGGAGGAAGAGGTGGTTACAAGATTGGCCAGGGTGGGTTACGATGGAGCAATAGGTTACCTCGAAGGCGGATTCCAAAAATGGAAGGGGATGGGTAAAGAAGTGGATGAAATCATGTCAGTGACTCCCGGGAAACTTGCAAAAGTCATTAATGATCCTAAAACGCAGGTGCTTGATGTTCGTAAGAAAAGT
This sequence comes from Candidatus Dadabacteria bacterium, assembly GCA_050259715.1. GTDB lineage: Bacteria > Bacteroidota > Bacteroidia > Chitinophagales > Chitinophagaceae > Flavisolibacter. The sequence goes on along the minus strand of JBLNAY010000044.1, from coordinate 17,980 downwards.
GAATATGATACTGAACACATCATCCAGGCTGAAAATGCACCATTGGATTACATTAACGATAGCATGTTACTGGTTGATAAGAATAAAGACTGCTATGTGCATTGTGCCAGCGGATACCGCTCAATGAGCTTCGCTTCTATACTAAAAGCAAGAGGATACGATAATGTGATTGATGTAAAAGGTGGCTTCAAGGCCATTAAAGATTCGGGACAATTTGAAACAACTGAATACGTGCAACAAAAAACAGAGTTATAGAACAAATCAGAAAAACACCCATAAATTTTAATGCCAATGAGCCTATTTAATCTTTTCTCTAAGTCCAGTGATCAATTAAGAGTATTCTTAAATGAAGGAGCTGTGATTATAGATGTCCGTTCACCCCAGGAATACAATTCCGGTCATATCAAAGGTTCTAAGAATATTCCGTTAAATACCCTTGCTGCAAGAGTAGATGAAATCAAGAGCTTGAACAAACCGGTTATTACAGTATGTCATAGTGGAATGAGAAGCGGATCTGCCAAATCTTTCCTCGAAGAGAAAGGACTAAAAGTAGTTAACGGAGGATCGTGGATAAACGTGAATAAAATAGCCTGAGATTTTTAATCCATTCTCTTGATCCCATAACTGATTTCCCGGTACTTACCGGGATTTTTATTAAAGACGATATTTGTGTGAAATCAATTATGTGTAAGCCTACATGCCGGATATTTTTTTGCTAATTGTAAATCCATATGACTTTCGCATAGATTTAGTATTTAATTCTTTTTAAATAAGAAGAATCCTTCCATCTTTGAAACATGTCTTCTGACAGTTTACATAATTGGCAAAAGAAAAGTAAAGAAAATCAAAAAGTTTTTAAACAGTTTCTGCAACGTGCTGATAAAAATAAAGTGCTGAAGATGCTTCCTGGCTTACACGAGGAGGCTTTTGAAAAAGTAGATTGCCTTTCCTGTGCTGCCTGTTGTAAAAACTATTCTCCCCGCTTTAAAACTCCGGATGTTAAAAGAATCAGCAAACACCTCGGCATGAGGGAAAGTGAATTCATTGAGACTTACCTGAAGGTGGATGAAGACGGAGATTTTGTGGTAAAGTCCTCACCTTGCCCTTTCCTCGGGCAGGATAATTTCTGTTCCATTTATGAAGTGCGTCCTTCAGATTGTCACCGGTTTCCCTATACTGATGAAGATGTAATTATTAAGAGACAAGCACTGACATTAAAGAATTCTACTTTCTGTCCAATCACCTTCTATGTTTTGGATAAGCTAACGAGTTCGCTGAAATAAGTTGTACCTTTTAAAGCTAAACACTTAAACCATATGCCACGTTATGTAATTGAAAGAGAAATACCGGGTGCCGGTAATTTAAGTCACCAGGATTTAGTTGCTATTTCTCAAAAATCATGTAATGTCCTTGATGATTTGGGACCAAAGATCCAGTGGATCGAAAGCTTTGTTACAGAAGACAAGATCTATTGTGTTTACCAGGCTCCCAACAAGGAGATTATTAAAAAGCATGCTGAAATGGGCGGATTTCCTGCCAACAGGATTGAAGAAATTAAAAACATTATTAGTCCTGTAACTGCAGAAAAATTCAGTACTGTAGCTTCAGGTGAAAGTGTATAATACGGAGTTCTATCAACTGAGATGCCTCTTATTTCGCGGCAGAGAGTTCCTCATATGCTGCAGTAAGGGGCCTTTCTATTCCTTGCCCGGTCCATTCAGTTACGCCAGGGATGGATGTATTCTTAATGAACTCTTCTTTAGATACTCCTCTTTTGATTTCCTTTTCAGTAAAGGCTAATACTTTAGATAGATAATCCTGGAATTTCTTTAAGTCTTCCGCGTTGCCAGTTTCTTCACCTGGGGTCAATGAATGTCCGAATATGTAAATCGTTTCTTTATTTCCCAACTTTACTATACCATCCAGATCTTTAATCCAACTACTCATATTGGCACCGGCTGATCGATCCACAAAGGGATGCCTTTTATTGAACATAAGGTCCCCGACATGAATAATATTTGCGTCTTCCATAACAAAAACAGTATCACCATCAGTATGTCCTGCTCCGAAATAATGTGCTGTGATTTTATCATCACCAACTTTGATCTTATGTTCCCCACTTTGAAAAGTCAGATCAGGCAATAGTTGTTTGTCCATTGAATTGTTCTTTTCAGCTACCGCCTTCTGGTTTTTTAGTGAATTCTCGTGAGCAAATACATGTTCAACTATTCCTTTGAAAGCGATATTCCCTGCAGTATGGTCGCCATGGTGATGGGTATTAAGCAACATCCTTACAGGGTTTGTTGAACGGTTTTTAAGATCATCAATCAGGTGTTGAGCAGTATCCGGGAACTGCGCATCAATAACTACAGGACCATCTTTCGTTAATTGAAAACCTATTGTCCCGCCACGTTCTGTAAAAAAGCCCACATTATTTCTAAGCATCTTCACATTATAGTCGAAACGAGGGAAGATTGCTGCGAGGCTTTTTTTCTGAAGTAAAAGACTGCCACAGCCGATAAATGCTGAATTACGAAGAAAGTTACGGCGGTTCATGTAGTTAAGATTTATACTAAAGTTAAGAAGCGTTTAGTATTCAAACTTCCTTAGAGCGGGAGCTTTAATCCATGTAATTATTACTACCAGTACAGTCATACATCCCCCGAAAATGACGGCAGGAACAGCCCCTCCAAACAGGCGGGCAGTAAATCCGCTTTCAAATTGCCCTAATTCATTGGAGGAATTTATAAACATCGAGTTTACAGAGCTCACACGTCCACGCATCTCGTCAGGTGTTGTTAACTGCAGGATAGTCGCCCGGATCACTACACTTACACCATCAAGCATTCCTGCAATCATTAAAATGAAGAACGACAACAGGTAAATGCGTGAAAAGCCAAAAGCAATAATGCAGAGACCAAATCCGGCAATGACAATAAATAGTTTCAGACCTTGCTTCCGCAGCATCGGGAATAGCGTTATAGTGATAATCATTAAGATGGAGCCGATATCGATGGCCGCATTGAGCCATCCAAAACCTATAGGTCCTACTTTAAGGATGCGGGATGCTATTTCAGGAATAAGAGCTGTTGCTCCACCGAATAAAACTGCAAAAAGATCAAGTGACATAGCTCCCAGTAATATTTTGTGCCTGAAGACGAATCGTAACCCAATCTTTACACTCTCCCACGCCTTGATGGTCAGGTCTGTATGGGCAATAGGTTTTTTGCCAATAGTACTTAGCAGGATAGCTGAAAAAAGGACATAAATAAGTATCACAATGAAGGTCCCGTTTACTCCGACACCTGCAATCAGGAACCCTGCGGAAGCATGTCCAAGGATAGAAGCTGCTAACCATGAAGTAGAACTTATGCTGGCAGCAAATTGCAGGATTTCCCTAGGAACCAGTTGGGCGATGATTGCACTGGAGGTAGGTCCGGCAAACGCCCTGATTATACCTGTAAAAAAGATGATAATATAGAAGGCGAGTGCCAGTGAATTAACTGTAAGCCTGCGTTCAATAGAAGGAAGTGTAACGATTAATAAAGCAACGATACACACCGAATAAGCAAGGATATTCTTTAGTAATAAAGTTCTTTTATCCGAACGGTCAATGACGTGTCCTGCATATAGCGCAAGGGAAAACACAGGGATAAATTCTGCTAATCCAACTATGCCTATTGAAAAAGAACTTTTTGTAAGATGATATAATTGGTAAGCCACTACGGTAGCTACCATTCTCAAGGCCATTATATAGAAGAACCGAACGAACAGATATCTTTTAAATTCCGGGTGATTCAACGGTTCAAGACTCTTCGAGTGAAATTTCATCAGCAGATTCTATTCTTTCCAAAGATAGGGATGAACAGGTCTAGGGAAGAGTAAGGTAATGTTGCCCTACGGGGTAATCCTCCTCTAAGGCATCAGTGATAACCTTTAGATGTTTTTCATTCGTAAGGAAATCGGCATTGGACGCATCCACAAACAGGGTTTTGATTTCATGCTGCCTGATGTAATGAGTGTAGGTCTCCTGTATACTTAACAGGTACTTATCCCCGATATTTTGTTCATAAGGCCTGTTTCTTTTTTTGATGTTTTGCTGCAGCCTGTTTACCGGGGCGTGCAGGTAAACCAGAATGTCCGGCTGTACCAATTGCTGGTGTATGATATCAAAAAGCCTCTGGTAAAGACGGTATTCATCCTCCGGCAGGTTGATCTTAGCAAATAACAGGCATTTCGTAAACAGGTAATCAGAAATGGTGACACTCTGGAATAAGTCTTTCTGCTGGATAAGCTCCTTCAGCTGCTTAAATCGTTCCGCCATAAAAAACAATTCCAGCGGGAAGGCATATTGCTTCGGAGATTCATAAAACTTAGGAAGGAACGGGTTGTCGGCAAATTGTTCCAATACCAGCCTTGCATTATAATGCTTTGCCAGCAGATGTGATAGGGTAGTTTTTCCGGCTCCTATATTGCCTTCAATAGTAATAAATGAATATTTCATCTGAGAAAAAGCAAAATAAATACTGTTACACCAACTGCTTAGCTAAACTTATACACATCCAGTTTATCTGTACAAAGGGAAAGAAGTTCTAAAACAGTTTTATTTATTACGGGGTGAATGAACCCGGGATTTATCTCCGCAAGCGGCACTAACACAAATTTCCTGTTGGGAATCTCCGGGTGGGGGATGGTGAGCCCTTCAGACCGGGTTACCTCGTCGTCATAAAACAAAATATCTATATCAATGATGCGCGGTCCATATTTTACTTCTCTTTTCCTTCCCATCTGTTCCTCGATGGTTAAAATACTCTCAAGGAGCTCTTTAGGTGACAAAGAGGTATGAACCACGAGAACCTGGTTAAGAAATTTTGCCTGGTCTTCAATGCCCCATGCGGCTGTTTCATATACAGATGAAGTTTTGGTGATCTCTCCTATGGAATTCTTTATCTTTTGTATTGCCTCCCGTAGGTAATGCAGCCTGTCGCCCATATTGCCGCCTATCAGCAAAAAGGCCTCATTTCTAATTCTTTCTGCCATCAGCTCAAATATCTTTTATTTTTGACACTTGCAAATACTACTGCCATGAGAAGCTTCTTTAAAATGTTCTTTGCTTCGTTATTGTCACTGATTATATTCAGCGTTCTTGCTTTTTTCATCCTTGTCGGATTAGCAGCAACACTTACAAAGAAAAGTAAACCCGATATAGCTGGTAAATCGGTACTCGTAATTGATCTTTCAAAAGACTATAAAGAATTTGCTATTGAATCTCCCCTAAATGCCTTTTCGGAGGAGACAGATATTCCAAGTTTATACGAGTTGACCAGGCTAATTCGCCATGCCAAAACGGATAACAATATATCCGGTATTTATTTAATTGCGGATAATAATTCTAATGGTGCCGCTTCTAATAATGAGATCAGGCGTGCCCTCCTTGACTTTAAGACAGCTAAAAAGTTCATAATTGCACATGGCGATGTAATGAGCCAGTCGGCTTATTTTGTTGCAAGTGCTGCTGATAAAGTATATGTAAATCCTACAGGGATATTTGAATGGTATGGCTATTCCGTTACGCTTCCATTTTTAAAAGGTACCCTGGAAAAGCTGGATATACAGCCGCAAATCTTTTATGCCGGTAAATTTAAAAGTGCAACTGAGATCTTCCGTACAGATAAGATGACACCGGAAAATAAGCTGCAGACCACGGTGATGGTGAACAACATGTATGGTTACTTCTTAAATTCTGTGGCTGCATCAAGGCACCTCGACACTGCTACGCTACGTCAATTAGCTAATACAGCTGCTATACAGACGCCTTCAGATGCTTTAAAAGCAGGACTAATTGATGCTGTGAAGTATGATGACCAGGTGAAGACAGAAGTTAAGGATAGACTCCGTATTGGTAAGTATGACAAATTGAATCTTGTTTCTATCAGTAAATACAATGAAGCGGTGGACCTGGTAAAAACCGGTTCAGATCGCATTGCTGTTATTTATGCTGAAGGCGATATTGTGGATGGAGAAGGAACCCCGCAAAATATTGGGGGAGAAAGCTTTCGGGCAATGATCAGAAAAGCGAGATTGGATAAAAGGGTAAAAGCAATTGTGTTAAGAGTGAATTCCGGTGGTGGAAGTGCCCTTGCCAGTGAGATTATGTGGAGGGAGTTGCAGATGGCAAAGCTCGAAGATAAAAAGCCGGTGGTGGTAAGCTTCGGTGACGTAGCAGCTTCAGGAGGGTACTATATTTCCTGTGGAGCAGACAGCATATTCTGTAATCCGAATACCATTACAGGTTCAATAGGAGTATTTGGTATAATACCTAATATGCAGAACTTCTTCAAATCGAAGTTGGGAGTAACCTTTGATGGGGTCACTACTTCTCCTTATGCAGATATGGGTGTACTCAAACCATTAGATGAAAGACAAAAGCAAATTATCCAAAGCAGCATTGAAAGAATGTATGGCCAGTTTAAACAAAGGGTTGCTGATGGAAGGAAAAAAGGAGTGGCATACATTGACAGCATTGCACAAGGTCGTGTTTGGACAGGCTGGGATGCATTACAAATAGGATTAGTAGATCGCCTGGGGAATTTAGACGATGCTATTGCCTGTGCCGCCCGGATGGCCAAAATATCAGATTATGGAATTAAGGAATATCCTGAAACAGAAGGATGGTTGCAGACGCTGTTGAATAAAAAGAAGAGTGAACCGGAAGCAATCATTAAAGAGAAGCTTGGTGCAGAATATTACCGCACTTATCAGCAGGTGATGAAAATAAAAGAAATGAGCAACTCCGTGCAGGCAAGACTTCCTTACGAAATTATATTTAACTAGATACTAAACAAACTATTCCGACTTTCGGGCAATGGTGAAGAAATATAACCAACTTACAGCAATGTTGGCTGTTACAAAAGCAAGCCTTATAGCAAGCTTCCGTAGCCCTCAATCATTGTTTTTTTCTTTATTCTTTCCTATAGTTCTCATTTGGATATTTGGTGCCCTGGGCGGTAGCGGCAGTGCCTCTGTGGAAGTGGGATATGAGAACAATACTGACACTGCTAATGTTATTTACCAGCAGATTGCCCACAATCCATTTATCCATACGGTAGATAAGCGCAAAAGGGATGTTGAAGATGAATTGATAAAAGGACGAATAGCTGCTATCATTGGCATTCAAAAGTCACCTGATACTTCTAAAGCTCCTTACATAATTCACCTGCGCTCTTCCTCTGCCAGCCAAAGAGACTTTGCTTTACTGCAGTCATTGCTGGATAATACCATCCATGATATTGATGAGAAAACATACCCCAACAGGCAAACCGTGGCCGTTGTTTCGCATTCAGTGGTTAGTGGAAGAAAATACCGCATGATCGACTTTTTTCTTCCTGGTATGATCGGTTTTTCACTTATTGGTTCGGCAGTGTTTGGGATTGCTTTTTCTTTCTTTGCTTTCAGGGAAACACTGGTATTAAAGAGAATGTATTCTACTCCGATTAAAAGACTGTACATCATTTTGGGGGAAAGTATTTCAAGGGTATTGTTCCAGCTGATGACAGTAGTTATATTAATCGGCTTCGGATACTTTGCTTATCATTTTACCCTGGCACATGGCCTTACCACTTTCTTCAACATGTTGATCTTGTCGGCACTGGGATTACTGGTCTTTATGGGTTTTGGTTTTTTCTTCAGTGGTGTTGCTAAAAACCAGAATGTGATTCCGATCTATGCCAACCTGTTTATGTTTCCTCAATACTTTTTATCGGGTACATTTTTTCCAAGAACCTCTTTGCCTGCAGGCATGCAGCCATTTCTGAAGTTTCTCCCCTTAACAGCATTAAATGATTCAATGCGTAATGTGGCATTCGAAGGATCATCTTTGTTGAGTTGCTGGCAGGAGATCCTGATCATGGCGGCGTGGGGAGTGGCCATTTACATAATAACATCAAAAGTATTCCGCTGGGAGTAAACACACACAACAGTGAAAATTATTAAACTCGCCTTTATAAGTATTTTCGTTGTATTTGTTATAATCACTGCCATTTCATTGATGTTTCCTTCGAATGTGAGGATTTCGAAAGCCACTAACCTTCCCAACCATAAAGATTCAGTATTTGCTTTAGTAAAGAACCATGCGAACTGGGAGAAATGGAATCCTGTTTACCAGGACTCCGCTTTAAAGCAGCAGTGGGAGCATTTACAAATCACCAGCATTGCAAATACAGACTCGAACTATGTACTTCAATTACAACAGGAGGGAAGAAAACCGGTAATTTCCGGCTGGCAGATATACCATTACCCTTCTTCTGACTCCCTAACCTTGCAATGGTATATGGATTTCAAACTCTCCTGGTATCCGTGGGAAAAATTCAGCTCTATGCTCTATGAGAAAACCTATGGCCGGATGATGGAACAAGGATTGACAAATATCAAAGGCCTTTTAAACAAAGAATAGTTTTTACAGAATCAATATAATGTTATTCAAGAATAAAGTCTGCCGTTTTGTAACTTTGTAGTACTCTATATTTCGTTCTTTATCGAGTATAGTTCTTTTGAATATTCCAACTAAAAACTTCTTTAAGGGCCTGCTGGTAATCAGCACACCAGGCCTTAAGAAACTATATACTTTGCATGGCTTATGTATGGAGTTAGCATGGAGTTAGCATGGACAAACTCCATACTAACTCCATGCTAACTCCATGCAAACTCCATACAAACGTTATGAATACTCAATAGGAAAAACACCCGGTAGAATTTACGATTATTAAAAATGGAATTGGATTAAGTATTGTTCTGAAGGAATTTAATATTCCGTTGAATGCCTTTATGTTTTGACCGGCTGAGAGGCGAATGTTTAAACAACTTGCGAAACATTTCTTCGCTCAATTCTTCCCACTCTTTTGTAGTCAAATTAAATAACTGGGGTAAAGGAGTAAATGCTGCTTCAGTGTTTGATTTACTAAAGCGGTTCCACGGACAAACATCCTGGCAGGTGTCGCAACCAAACATCCAGTTCTGAAATTTACCTGACATCTCCTTCGGAATAATTTCATCCTTTAATTCAATGGTGAAATACGAAATGCATTTGCTACCGTTAATAACCTTGTCCACACTAATTGCCTCAGTAGGGCAGGCATCAATACAACGGGTGCAACTCCCGCAATAATCTTTTGCAAAAGGACCATCTGGTATTAACTCCAGGTCTGTAATAAGTGTTGCAATAAAGTAAAAAGATCCTGTTTGTTTTGTGATTAGGTTACCATTTTTGCCGATCCACCCCAATCCACTTTTAGCAGCCCAGGCACGTTCTAACACAGGAGCAGAATCAACAAATCCTCTCCCTTGAATAGCGCCTACAGTTAATTCCAACTCTGCGATTATTGCCCTTAACTGGCTCCTGATTACTTCATGATAGTCTTGTCCATAGGCATATTTAGAGATCTTATATTCTGAGTTAATTTCTTTTACAGGTGCATAATTTTTCAAAAGAGTAATTACTGATTTGGCACCAGGTACAAGCTTAGTAGGATCTACACGCAGATCGAAGTAGTTTTCCATATACTTCATTTTGCCATGCATTCCCTGGTGGAGCCAACGCTCCAGTCTCCTCGCATCCTCATCCAAAGGCGTCGCTACAGATATGCCGCAATAATCAAAACCGTGCTTTAGAGCAGTCTCCTTTACGATTCTTGTATGTTGATCTTTTGATGGCATAGCTTGCCGGTAAAGATAAAACTGCAAAAGACCTGTTTACTAAGAGTAAGGTTAAACTTTCATCAGCTGTAAAGAGTAAGTATATAATCAGGATCTTTGGTGTTTAATCAGCATTTAACGGGATAAATACCTGCTCATGCAACAGACGATTACCTTAAGAATTTTACCTTCAGAGGCAGCTAACAACCAGCTAGTCACAAAAATGATTGCACAGGCATGTGCAACCAAACAATCCAACATTACAGGATATAATATACTAAAGCAATCCATTGACGCAAGGGGAAGAACAGTTTACTTCCAGTTAACCATACAGGCGTTTATCAATGAACCCTATAGGCAGCGTTCGTTGTTACCTCTTGAACTTCAACAGGTGCACCGGGCCAATAATAGGGTTATTGTGGTAGGAGCAGGTCCTGCCGGATTATTCGCCAGCTTGCGACTGCTGGAACATGGCATACAACCTATAATTGTTGAAAGAGGTAAGGATGTAAGATCAAGAAGGAGAGACCTGGCTGCCATTAATAAAGAAGGGGTTGTCAATCCTGAAAGTAATTATTGCTTTGGAGAAGGCGGAGCCGGCACCTATAGTGATGGGAAATTGTATACAAGAAGTACAAAAAGAGGAGACGTCAACAAGATCCTCAGTCACCTTGTTCATTTTGGTGCAACTGAAAAAATACTTTATGAAGCACACCCGCATATAGGAACCAATAAGCTTCCTCACATTATTACTGCTATACGTGAAATGATTTTGGAATGCGGGGGACAGGTTTTATTTGAAAAGAAAGTAATTGACCTTCTTACCAGGAATGGAGAAGTTGAAGGAGTGAAGCTACTTGATGGTGAACAGTTGAAAGCAGATGCGGTTATTTTAGCAACTGGTCATTCTGCACGCGATATTTTTGCGATGCTGCATCATAAAAACCTACAGGTGGAGTTTAAACCCTTTGCCCTGGGTGTCAGGGTGGAACATCCGCAGGCTCTCATAGACAGCATACAATACCATTGTCCTGCACGTGGTGAATATCTGCCGCCCGCTTCTTATAGTTTAGTCGAGCAGGTGCAGGGTAAAGGAGTTTTTTCCTTCTGCATGTGCTCCGGCGGTATCATTGCTCCCGCTGCAACCAACCCAGGTGAAATTGTAGTGAATGGATGGTCTCCATCGAAAAGGAATAATCCGTATGCAAACAGCGGTATCGTTGTGACTGTGGAGGAAGAATTGATTCAACCATTCTTAAAGTATGGTCCTTTAGCAGGTATGTATTTCCAGCAAGCCGTAGAACAGAGAGCTTTTGAAGCCGGGGGAGGAAAGTTAAAAGCCCCAGCACAAAGGCTGGTTGATTTTGTAAATGGAAAGCTATCAGCTTCCCTTCCAGATTGCAGTTACTTACCAGGAATAAATTCGAGTGATTTAAAAGCGGTTCTGCCCAACGAGATCTATTCAACGTTACAAAATGGTTTTAAAGAATTTGGTAAGAAGATGAAGGGTTACCTTACCAATGATGCAGTTGTGGTGGCTACAGAATCAAGAACAAGTTCCCCCGTAAGGATTCCGCGAACTGAATCCCTCGAACATCCACAAGTAATGAACTTATATCCATGTGCAGAGGGAGCAGGATATGCTGGCGGAATTGTAAGTGCAGCAATGGATGGGCAGAAAGTAGCGGATGCAATTAGTTTAAAGTTTAAGGGTTAAGGTTTCGTAAACTGTGAAAGTTCTTATTAACAAGAGCAGAAGCCTTCATTGATTAGTAGTTCTCAACTACTGTTTTGTATAGAGATATAGCCCTTTGGTACAACAAAAAATAGCTGATGGATATTTGAGTTATATTTAACATCGATCTGTTCTACCAATTTAATTTAACTGCCTATGGACCTGCTGGAAGTTCAAAATTTAAAGAAATACTACGCTACCCAAAAAGCTGTTGACGATATATCCTTCTCGGTAAAGAAGGGAAGCATATTTGGTTTATTGGGACCTAACGGGGCGGGTAAAACAACCTTGCTTAGGATGATCACCGGCATACTTTACCCGGACGAAGGACAGATTTTCTTTGAAGGGCAGCCTTTCAATGCAATGAAGGATGTAGAAAAGATAGGGTATATGCCGGAAGAAAGAGGACTATACAAGAAGATGAAGATAGGTGAGCAGGCACTCTACCTGGCGCAGTTGAAAGGTCTTGGAAGAACCCAAGCGATGGATCTGGTTAAGAAGTGGTTCATTAAGTTGGAAATGCAAAGCTGGTGGAATAAAAAGGTAGAAGACTTATCAAAGGGTATGTCGCAGAAGTTGCAGTTTGTTACTACAGTTGTACATAACCCGGAGTTGATTATCCTGGATGAACCCTTTAGTGGCCTGGATCCTGTGAATAGTAATATTATCAAGGAAGAGATTTTCCAAATGTCTAAACAAGGGGCGACTATCATTTTCAGTACCCACCGCATGGAGCAGGTAGAGGAAATATGCGATCACATTGTACTGGTAAATAAAGGGAAGAAGATCCTGGATGGCACCGTTGTGAATACTAAACAAAAGTACAAGGATAACGTCTTCAGGATCTCATTTGACCGGTTACCGGAAGATAATGAGCATCCTTCATTTACAGTCATAAATAAAGAAGATCATTCATTAATTGTAAAGATCAACGAAGGATATGTGCCCAACGATATTCTTCATTTCTATATACATCATGATGTGCAGATCAGTTCATTCAATGAAATATTGCCTTCTTTGAACGAGATATTCATCCGGCTGGTGGAAGGTTCTGCCTCGCATCATCAATTCCAATCGGTAACTGCTTAAGATTGTATTTATGAATAAAACTGCTTTGATAATAAAAAGAGAATACTTAAGCCGGGTAAGAAAAAAGACGTTCATAATATCTACAATTCTTACTCCTCTACTCTTTGCTGGTTTAATTGCAGCTGTTGTATTCATTACTGTAAAGAATGTAAAGCATGAGAAAGTGGCTGTGGTGGATCCCAATGGTGTATTTAAATCTGACCTTAAGAGCGAAGAGATTATAACTTATGATTTTACGTCGAATGTGGACACCAGTAATTTTATACAGAAGGGTTATGGTGCTATTCTCTTTCCCCCGGGTGTAGGTACAAATCACGGTAATAACTTTCAGCTGATTACTGCAGGAAGCCTTAGTCGTTTCGCTAATGACAAGATCCGTAAAGATATCAGCACCACCATGGAGAACAACATGATCAGTGATGAACTGAAAGTTGATCCTGCCCGGATTGACTCTATTCGTCAAAGAGCGCAGCAAACCCGTATTGACCCTGTCAAGAAAGCAGACCTGGGCAAGAATGTGAGGAACAATTTTGAACTGGCAAGTGCAGTGGGTTACATCACCGCTTTTCTTATTTATATCACCCTGTTCATTTATGGTGTAATGGTAATGAGGGGAGTAATGGAAGAAAAGACCAATCGTATTGCTGAAGTAGTGATCTCCTCTGTTAAGCCCTTCCAGTTAATGATGGGAAAAATAATAGGGATTGGGGCTGTTGGACTTACGCAGTTTGTAATCTGGATTGTTTTAATCGCAGTGTTTTCTACTCTTGCCACATCTATAATTCCCCATGATGTGCTGGAGCAGGTGAGAGCCAGCAGGGATAATTTACCTGGCAATTCAATGCAAACATCGGAAGCTATGACTGCCCTGGCGAGTGCACAACTTACTTTGGCTTCAGTAAACTGGCCCCTGGTTATTGTATCTTTTATTTTTTATTTTATTGGAGGTTATTTATTTTATGCAGCTCTTTTTGCAGCAGTTGGAAGTGCAGTAAATGAAGATGCGCAGGATGCACAAAGTCTTACTTTTCCAATTACCATTCCGATCGTTCTGGCGATTATCATTATGATAAATGCTATTAATGATCCAACGAGTTCCCTTGCTACATGGAGTAGCATCATACCTTTCTTTTCACCGATTGTGATGATGGCCCGTATTCCCTTTGGGATTCCTGATACAGTGCCTTATTGGCAATATGGATTATCCATTTTATTGCTGGTACTTGGTTTCTTGTTTACTACCTGGTTAAGTGCACGGATTTATAGGACAGGAATTCTATTATATGGCAAGAAGCCAACATGGAAAGAAATGGTGAAATGGGTGAGGAGATGAGTGATGAGTGAGGCGTGAAGTGAATGGTGAATAGTGAATACCGTAGGTGCAGGTATGCTGACCTGGGAATTAATATTCAATGTGAGTGATATAGAAATAGACTATTTCTGGCTTGCAAGACAAGTCACTTAAAAGTACTAATCTGATGTACTAAGCTCTCATTACTCCAATTCCGCTGCCTTTCCAACCTGGAAATAATTTACCCTCATCTTTTATTCTTAAATGTGAAGTTGCTACTTCATCAAATACTGCTCTAAAGTCCGTTGTAACAGGCAGGTCACGATTATCCTCCAGGTTTTCTAATGCGAGTTCCGGAACCTTCCCGTGAACTACACCTCCTTTGACATCATTGCCCAGAATAAACATACAGGAACCCCTTCCATGATCTGTACCCCCGGTACCATTCTGGTGAACAGTCCTGCCGAATTCGGTCATGGTCATCACTTCCACATCATCTTGTAATGAACCAAGATCTGTCCAGAAAGCAGCCATTGAATTACTCAGGTCTAAAACATTTCTTGAGAAAGTTCCGATTTCAGTTCCCTGGTTAAAGTGTGTGTCCCATCCTCCGCATTCAGTAAAACCAATTTCAAGCCCCACATCCATTTTGATCAATTGGGCTATTTGTTTCAATGAATTTCCCAGAGGTGACAGCGGATATTCTGCACCATTTGAAGGCCTGTAATTTCTTACATCAGCATTCTTCAGCATCTTAACAGCCTCGAAGCTTTCTTTTCCTGTTTTATTTAAAAGTGAAGAGGAAGTTTTATCATATAATTCCTCAAAACTTTTGGCTGCTGTATTTGTAGCAATAGGATTACCCCGTAATTGTATGGCGAAATCGTGCAGGTTACTTATGGCGAGTGCTTCATTGTCACCATAAAAAGAACGGGGTAACGAAGATGTGAGGCTAACAGCCTGGAAGGGTGTCACTGCTTCATGTCCTAACAAACCTACAGCGCGGTTTAGCCAACCACTGTCAGTGCCTTTATTAAAAGGTGTTCCTGATTCCATATAATCCTGTGCATCGAAGTGAGAACGGGTATTATTCGGAGAACCTACACCATGAACAATAGCCAGCCTCTTTTGCCTGAATAAAGGTTCAAAGGCTGACATCGACGGATGTAACCCATATTTCCCATCCAGGTCAATTAGTGGTTTGTTTGCAGATTTAGCTGCAGACATAAATAAAGTTGGACGAGCCTTTTGCAGGTATTGGTCTGTGAAAGGTGTAACTGCCATCAGTCCATCCATTGCACCTCTCTGGAAGATGCAAACCAGTATTTTATTCTTTTTGTACAGGCGGGAAAGCTTCCTGCTTTCTGCAGCTTTAGCGACAAAATTGGGCACTCCACCAATACCTGTGGCAAAAAGTGCAAGAGCACCTGATTTTAAGAAAGCTCTTCTTGAAGTCATAATTGTTGATTATTTACGTTGGAATTCCGGTGATCCGATAATAATGCCGACTACCTGTGCCAGCATCGAATTATTTCCGGTAGCCATTTGAATGTTCGCGAGTTTCTTGTTTTGTTTATTGTTCACCTGACCGTCCTTAACAGTCATTTGGTCATTCACCCGCTCATTCATTATATTTTTATCGGCTGCAGATTCGATCTTGTTTGTCAGTTCCGGATCATTTAATAATGGCTTTAGCCGCTTGACTGTTTCATCTGTATTTCTTCCCGGCAATAATATTTTTGTATAGGTGACAAGTGCAGCTTCTGTACTTTCTGGCTCTCGGTTATTGTTTAGAGCTGCCAGATTCAATTTAACTCCGGGGATTCTTCCTGTTGCTATTGCTAATCCAAAATTCATCCGGTTCAGTAAAGATCCCGTATTGATCCAGTATTGCCCCTTGTCAGGGAATCCGGTGGGTGCCTGGTAGTAGTAAAGTTTTTCTCCCATACGGTTAATCCAATTATATAATTGGAATGGTTGATTGATACTCGCATTTATTCCTCTTACAGCACTTATGGCGAGTTCAAAAGGTGACTTCGTCTTTTCCCGAACAGCATCCTTAGTCCAGAATTCCGGAGCAGTAGCCATTGTAACCAGTACTTGTTTAATGTCTCCATTTGTTTCCTTAAAGGTCTTTGCCATTTTATTAATCAGAGTTTGTGGAGGATTATCACTCACAAACCTGACAGCCAGTTTCTTAGAAATAAACTTAGCTGTCGATGGATTGGTGGCCAGCATATGGATCATCTTAACTCCTTCTTGGTATCCACCACCTGCGGGGAAATCAACACCGAGGAACTTTTTAGGACCCGTGTCATGGTTAATAGCATTAAATACAAAATCTCCTTCATGAACAAAGCCTTGTTGTTTTAATCTTTCCTCTCCTTGTTTTACCATTTGTTTGACCGCAGGTCCAGCGTAAGGCCCCATAGGATAGATTGTCCAACCTGTCAATATGCGGGCACCCTGTGTCACATCAGCCTGTGTATAGCCACCGTCAACACCGAGTGTATGCAGTTCCATAATCTCACGGGCATAGTTCTCGTTCAGTCCTGAGGATCTCTTTACATTTTTAATCCTGTTGAGTAAGGCGGTCCTTTGTGTACTGCTGTCCCTACCTTGTTGGTCCTGCATCATTTGAAGTATCCGTTGTTGTCTTTGCTCCTGCTGTTGTTGTAATTTTTCATTAGCACCTGAGCTCCTGAAATTATCCAGGAAGGTTAACATAGCCGGTGATTTCGCAGTAGCTAACAATAGTGTTTCAAAGTTGCCCAGCACATTTGGGCGTATTACATCTCTTTCATAACTGGTAATAAATTGCTGGTCCTCACCTTTAGTTAAAGAAACATTGAAATGGTTGAACCAGAAATCGGTTAACACTTCCTTTAACTGGTTGTTAGAACATGCTGCTTTTAGAATCTTTTGATTAATTAATTCCCTGAACAACTCTTGTTGAGGCTTGTATCCTTTCTGCATCATGAATTGTCGTACTTCCTTTCTGTCGGCATTCTTGATAGAATCTTTATCTACAATACCTTCCTGTACAGCCATACGAACTAATTGCCCCGGTTTCGGATAAGTACTCACAATTTGTTCATTAGTCATCCCTAATGACTCATAAGAGGTGAGCATAGCTTCTACTGAATCATCCGGCTGGCTGGCATCCAGCTGTTGCTGAAACCAGTTTTCCAGCCCCATTTGCACCACTTTCTGCACTTCTCCTGGCGTGGCACCAAAGCTGAAACGATTCAACAGGTGGGCTGCAGCTTCTTCTTTCGTCAAACCGGCTTTCTGGTAAGGGAATTTAAAAATTGTTGTATTTACCTCTGAAAGCTGGTGGAAGGAGGAAAGGAATGCAACTGCGCTGAATAAGATTATTATTCGCAAGCTTTTTTTCATGGCAATAACAAGAGATTAGGAATGAAAAACTAAGACTATGCATATGCAAATTCGTTTAAAAGGTACTATAATATTTCTCTACATAGTTGATAACAAAATATTTACATGTAATGAAATTAACCACCTAGAAGAATAGGCACACAGATATTGAGGCAAGCCGCTAGAGAGATATTCAATGCAAGTTTGACTGAAGAAGTAAAATAAAATTTCAGTGAGTTCCCTCTCATGTACAATAATTGATTCAAAGGCAAATTCTGTTTCTTTATATCTTAATGTTTTTATTCCTTAACTCCACCTAATGAACAGAAGAAATTTTCTTAAAAGCGGTAGCTTGGCCGGGCTGGCATTTACAGGTATACCTGTGCTCTCCTGTACTAATGAAAATTCAGATAAAGACCAGGAAAATAAAGCTAATGCAGCAGATAACTTCGAACTAAATGAGTCTACCATTGAGGGTCTGCAAAAACAGATGGCGGATGGAAAGTACAGCTCACATTCTCTTTGTAAGCTTTATATTGACCGCATTAACAACATAGATAAAAACGGGCCTAAACTCAATTCTATTATCGAGTTGAATCCTGATGCACTCTCCATAGCTGATGCGATGGATAACGAACGAAAAAAGGGAAAGATAAGAGGACCATTGCACGGCATTCCTGTTCTCATTAAAGACAACATCGATACTGCCGATAAAATGCAGACTACTGCCGGCTCATTGGCACTTGAGGGAAATAGGGCCTCTAAAGATTCCTTTGTAGCACAAAGATTACGCGAAG
>JBLNAY010000043.1:0-42084 GCA_050259715.1 Candidatus Dadabacteria bacterium | reverse complement strand
ATATTAATACAATACCGGAAATGACATAGGCAACTTTCCTGTATTCAATAAACTTGAAATTAGCATGCTTAAAGATGCGTTTTGAAATAGGGGTAAAGTATTCCAGGTGGTGATTCTTATTAGTAAACCAATGAGTCACCCATCTGCTCACCAGGATACCGCAGAATAAAGAAAGCAGGATACCGATTATCTGCGTAGTTGCAAAACCTTTAACGGGACCTAATCCAAAAGAGAACAGGATAATAGCGGTTAATAATGTCGTTACGTGAGCATCTAATACCGGTGGGAGAGATCGACGATAACCTTCATTAACAGCAGGGATATATCCCTTCCCCCTTGTCAGTTCTTCCTTAATACGTTCATAGATGATAACGTTTGTGTCTACTGCCATACCGATGGTCAAAACGAGACCTGCGATACCCGGAGCAGTTAAAGTAGCCCCCAAACCCGTTAATACACCAATTGTAAACAATAAATTTAATATTAATGCGATGTTGGCAATCCACCCGGCACTATTATAATATACTAGCATTAAAGTGAAGATCACAATGAAGGAGATAGCGAATGCCATCATACCACCGTTAATCGCATCTTTACCAAGTGTTGGACCTACAACCTGTTCCTGTACTATCTTGGCCGGAGCAGGCAGTTTACCTGCTTTCAGAATGTTGGCTAAATCCTGTGCTTCTTCCAGAGTGAAATCACCTGATATTTCGGTGCGACCACCGCTAATTTTACCATTTCGTGCAACTGGAGCAGAATAAACTATATCATCCAATACAATAGCAATCGGTCTTTGCTGATTGTAACTTTTATCTGTAAGATTTTCCCATTGACGGGATCCTACATTGTTAATGTCCATAGACACAGCAGGCTTACCAAATTGATCAAAGGTCTGAGCAGCAGTAGTAACTACTTCACCTTCCATTGGTGCTTTTTCCTGTCCATTCGTCTTTAGGATGTACACAGGAACAACTTTAGCTTGTTTCCCGGCGGCATCACGGCCCGGGATACCATATGCGAAGCGGGCATCAGCAGGAAAGTCCTTTCTGACAGCAGGCATATCAAGGTATTCTCTTACAATTGCAGTGTCTTTTATGGCAACGCCCAACATACCGGGGCCTAGCTGCACGAAATACTTCATTAAAGAATTCTGTGCAGTAATGGCAGTATCGATTGCTTTTTTATTCGTGTCTTTGTTCAGTTCCTCAGATAATTTTTGTGTACCCTTTGCAGTATCAGTTTTTGTAGCTGGAGTTGTCGTTGTAGCTGTTTTTGTAGTATCAGCAGTTGTGTTAGTTGCCGGTTTTACACCCTGGTTAACTGCAGCAAAATCTTTTTCAGCAGCCTGAAAAGAAGGAGCAATTTCTTCAATTTTATAAACTTCCCAGAACTGGAGATTTGCTGAAGACTGAAGGTATTTCCGAACTCTTTCCTGGTCCTGTACACCCGGCAGTTCAACAGTTATGATACCACGGTCTCTATCAGGATTAATGTTTGGTTGCGCTACTCCAAATTGGTCAATACGAGTGCGTAAAACCCTGAATGTGCGGTCAAATGCATCGTAAGCTTCTTTCCGGATAACACTTATAACTTTATCATCATTATCTTTTAATGAGATCTGGTCACGGTTTGCAGAGGCAAAGAGAGGAGCCAGTGGAGCGTTATTCGATACTTTTTTGTATTCTTCAACAAATAAGGATATAAAATCTGCACTACTGTTCGCTTGCCTTTGGGTAGCATTTTCAATAGCTTTTAAGAAGTTTGCATCCTTTGAATTATTAGCCATCGAACGTAAAAGACCTGCTAATTCCACCTTCATGGTTACGTTGATACCACCCTGGAGGTCAAGACCAAGGTTTAATTCTTCTTCTTTAGCTTTTTGATAGCTGATTCCACCTGTGAACCCAAAGTGAATATTTTCGTCTTTTGTACTATCTAATAATCTTCTTAAGCGGTCTTTAAAAGCAGTAGCTTTTGTAGCGCTATCAGCAGTTGAATAGTTTACGGCAACAAATTGTTTTGCCTTAGTTTCCATTTTCTTTTCATGGCTACGAACCACCCATGTAAAGGAAAGTTCATAGATAGAGTAGAGGATCAGGAGAATAGTGAAAAATCGGACCAAGCCTTTCAGTTGCATACACGGTTTTTTTAAGAGTGGCCAAAGATAGTTTTTTCACCTTAATTTCAAGGTGTAATTATACCCGTTTCCAACGGCTAAAACAGCCTGTTCACAGGCATTTAGCTATTTTTTAAGCTTTATGAAACTACTGCAACTACCCATCCTGGCGATTTATTTGCTATTATCCGGATGCGCCGGAATCAAATATGCTACCCCTTCTATGGAGCTGAAAAAAACGAAAAGATTACCACATTCAGATGCTTTTCTGACCAACTTATTGTCTCAACACCCGGAGTACTTTGATTCCTTGTTTAGGCACAATGATCAATGGCGGATCTCGATTATTTACACCCAGGTTGACCGCAAGAGGAATAACAAACCTAAATTCACTAACTATTATTTTAATGTTGATCCTAAGCAATACTTCTATCCGGCTTCAACGGTGAAAATGCCTGCCGCCTTACTTGCCTTAGAGAAAATCTACCAATTGAATATCGCGGGGCTGGATCGTAATACCACAATGATCACCGATGCAGCTTACCCGGGGCAAACCGCTGTTTATAATGATCCTACCACCCCCGATGGGAGACCTACCATAGCTCATTATATAAAGAAGATCTTTTTGGCCAGCGATAATGATGCTTTTAACCGATTGTATGAATTTCTTGGGCAAGAACATATCAATTCAAGACTACAGCAAATGGGTTATGACAGTGTTCAAATTCTTCATCGGCTCCAGGTGTCTCTGTCTGAAGATCAACACCGCCGAACTAACCCGGTAACTTTCTATGATACCTCAGACCATGTTATTTATAGAAAACCTTTTGAGGTCAGTTTAATGAAATACCTGCCTCGTAATACTCTTTTAGGAAAAGGTTATTCGCAGGATAATAAAATAATCAACCAGCCATTTGACTTTTCAAGGAAGAACAGGATTACACTACCTGATTTACACTCCATACTACAGAGTATCATTTTCCCGGAAACCGTTCCTCAAAAACAGCGGTTTCAAATAACTGAAAGTGATTACCAATTTGTTTACAAATTTATGTCCATGAAGCCTCGGGAATCAAAATTTCCAGAGTATGATAGTACTTATAATGATGCATACTCGAAGTTTGTTCTTTATGGTGGGAAAGGAGAAATAAGTCCCGGAATAAGAATTTTTAATAAAGAAGGTGATGCTTATGGATTCTTAAATGATGTGGCTTATGTTGTAGACTTCAATAAAGGTGTCGAATTCTTTTTAAGTGCTACTATATTATGTAACAGTGACGGAATCTTCAATGATGATCATTACGACTATGAAACAGTAGGTTTCCCCTTCTTCAAGAGACTAGGTGAAATAATCTACCAGCATGAGGTCACAAGGAATAAAAAGTATCCTCCTGATCTTACTAGGTTTAAAATTGATTATTCGAAGTAGAACTTATTACTTTTGACCTTTTTACAAAATATGCACCTATCCTCATTACTGAATAGATTTACTGAGCCCGAAACCCTCAGGATGGCAAAATTGGGTCGCGAGATGAGAGCTAAAGGTTTTGATATTACAGATCTAAGCCTCGGAGAACCCGACTTTGACACACCTGAACATATCAAGGAAGCCGCAAAGAAAGCAATTGATGATAACTGGAGTCATTATACGCCGGTAGCAGGTTACCTGGATTTAAGGGAGGCCATTTGCCATAAATTTTCGCGAGATAATGTCCTTCAGTACCACCCGGAAAATATAGTCGTTACCACAGGTGCAAAACAAAGCCTTGCAAATGTCATTTTAAGTATTGTTGATGAAGGAGACGAAGTACTGATTCCCAGCCCTTATTGGGTGACCTATTCTGCTTTGGTAGACCTTGCTTTAGGTAACGTACGGATAATTAAAACAACGCTGGAACACTCTTATAAGATTACCCCTGATCAACTTGAAGCCGCAATTACACCTGCTACGAAGTTGTTCATCTTTTCTTCACCATGCAATCCAAGTGGTTCTGTATATACAAAGTTCGAATTGGAAGCTCTGGCTAAAGTTTTTGAAAAATATCCCAATATTTTAATCATCTCCGATGAGATCTATGAATACATCAATTATTGTGATAAGCATTATAGTATTGCACAAATTACCGGGATGAAAGAAAGAACGATTGTAGTAAATGGCTTAAGCAAAGGATTTGCGATGACAGGGTGGAGGTTAGGTTACATGGCGGCACCGGTAGAAATTGCAAAAGCTTGTGAAAAACTGCAGGGACAATTTACAAGTGGTACTAATTCAATCACTCAACGGGCCGCCATAGTTGCCTTAACATCGCCACTTGATGCGACTACGAAGATGGTTTGTGAATTTCAAAAACGAAGAGAAAAGGTATTGGAGTTAATGAAGGAAATTGAAGGTTTCCGCTTTGCTTCACCCGATGGAGCTTTTTATGCTTTTCCTTGTGTTGATTCTTACTTTGGTAAAAAAGATGGAAATGAAGTGATTAAAAATGCTGACGACCTGAGTATGTACCTGCTGAATAAAGGTCATGTATCTACTGTGACAGGATCTGCTTTTGGTGATGAACATTCAATTCGAATCTCCTTTGCAAACAATATGAGTAATATAGAGAAAGGATTCGATAGAATTAAGGAAGCACTAAGTAAACTGAAGTAATTTTTTTTTACTTAAAACCAACAACGCCTGGTGAAGTTCAAGTACCTGTTTTATCAACAATTGCTCTTCATCATTATATAGAATGAAATCACACAATTTCATTTTAATTTTTTCATCCAACTGCTGATTTATTCTTTTTAAGACTTCCTCTTTCCTGATGCCATCCCTTGCTACCACTCTTTTAATTCGTAGATCGGTAGGACAGCTTACTCCAATAATATAATCGAGGGAGCCTGCAGTACCAGATTCAAAAAGCAGGGCTGCTTCTTTAATCAAATAAGGGGTTTTCTGGACTTTCATCCATTCTTCTGCGTTTCTTATTGTAGGTGGGTGTACTATTCTGTTCAGTAATTCTAATTTCTGCTGATCATTAAAAACAATAGCAGCTAATTTTGATCTGTCTATTTTATTACCCTTATATACCCCTTCACCAAAATGCTTTATTACCTGTTCTTTTACCACAGCGTCAGTGTCGTACAATTTCTTAGAGGCAATATCAGCATAATAAACTGGCACATTTAGCAATTCAAATAATTTACTGACGGTTGTTTTGCCACACCCTATTCCACCTGTAAGACCTACACGAAGCATAAAAGAGACTATGTATTTAGTTGATAAAAAGAATCCCGGTTTTCACCGGGATGTTCAATTAAGCTTTTTTATCAGTCGTAGCTACAGGTTTATTCAATGCAGCGGTCATATCCATAGATATCGCACTTCTTTCCATTTTCACATAACTGCCCGGAGATATCTCGAGCATCATGGTACCATCATCATTTAGTTTGTTTATTACTCCATGAATGCCCGCTATAGTCACAACTTTATCTCCTTTTTGTAAATTGTCAATAAAGGTCTTCTGCTGCTTAGCTTTTTTAGCTTGTGGACGGATAAAAAACAGCCAGAAAACAACCATTATAAGTCCAATGAAAATCAGTCCTGAAGACCCACCGAAAGGTCCGGGGGCGGGTTGTTGCAATAAATACATATTCAATAGTTATAGTTTACATTATTGTTTGGCAACGTCCACTTTAAATGCAAGAACATCTTCTCCTTCACCATTCTTGTTGCTATTATTTGCCCTGATGAACACCTGTTTAAATTGGTTTCCAGGATGACCATGAGTATCAAACTTTGCCTTGATCTCACCTTCTTTACCGGGAGCTATGGGTTCTTCCGGTTTATCTGCAACGGTACAGCCACAGCCAGGATGTACATCAGCAATCACCAGGGGTTTATTCCCCGTGTTTTTAAATTTCCAACCAATTTCCAGCACCTGCCCTTCCTTTGCTTTTCCAAGGTCCTGTACCACAGGATCTATCCATTCAACTGAAGTATAATTAGCTGAATCCTTTAATGCATCTTCAGCCGATTTCTTTATTATAGTTGTTTTCTGATCAGAATTGGTACACGAAAAAATTATTGTCAGACCTATAAAAATCAAAAGGTATTTCATCTGCTGGAATTTGACATGCAAAAGTAAATCGAAAATGATTTAAGCTTTTTTAAATTCTTTCTTATACAGTTTTCCTGTGCTTACCAACTCTTTATGAATGTTATCAAGGATACCATTGACAAACTGGCCACTCTGCTGGGTGCTGTATTCCTTTGCAATGTCAATGTATTCGTTAATAGTGACTTTTGGTGGTATTGTTTCAAAATACAGAAATTCTGCAACGCCCATCTTCATAATGATCATGTCAAGAGAAGCAATACGTTCGGGATCCCAGTTCTTTAACTTAGGAATAATAATACTTTGCAAATGCTCATCTTTTTCAAGTACAGTAGTAAGAAGACTTTTGGCAAACAATAATTTATCCTGGCTAACCAATTCCTTGAAGTTTATGGAAATAGGCTTCTGTATTATATTTCTTATTAATTGAGCGACCATATCTGAATCATCATCCCAGTTAATGAAGTTTTCTTCAATATGCGATATAAAATCTTCATTTTCCAGCAACAGCACGTCAAATACAAACTCAATTATTTCTTTTTCTGCTTTGCTATCCCGATCCTTTTGTGATGTATATCTCTTGTATTCAGCCGATTCAGTAAGTTGAATGTAAATTTTACGAACGAGTTCCTTTTCCAGTGTTTGCTCTGGTTTTACTCTTTTTACTTCTTCTCTAAAAGTGGAATCTTCTTTTATTTTCCAGAGAAGTTCGTTTCCGGCAATTTTAGTATTAACGTTTAGATCTTCCTTTGTTGGTAAATGTTTCGTGCTTCGTATGTAAGCATCAGTTTCAGCATAACCGATAACTTCGGTAAGAAAGAAGGTGAGGTAAATTAATAACTCTTTACTCTCTTCAAAGTGCTTCATTAATAACTTTACCTCATCGCCAGACTTTTTCTCTTCCTCAATGGTGGTTAAAGTATAAATGGTCTGCATCACTTTCACCCGGATATTCCTTCTACTGATCATTGCTTAAGAACTATTTGAGCCGGCGAAGATAACGAACTACATGTTGTATCTTTCTTAACCTTGAAAAAGATATTTTTTATCAATGCTTGATCCTTGCTTTTGCCGTTGTGTCTTTTTCTAATGAAATAAACCCACCTCCATTACTAGGAGCAGCATCTTTGCCTGTTGGAGTAGAACGCTGGCCATTCGACCAATGATAAATTTTCCTGTTATCAAGTCTACTGGTTATTATCGGAGAACCTTTAGTAGATTTTCTATGCTTCTTTATAGCCTTATTCGAAACTTTAGCTGAATGATGGCTGGTGGAGTTATATTTTGTGGTTTGTGCAGAGGCGACTGTACCTCCCAACAACACTGCAATAAAAATTAAAAGATGTTTCATACATAAAGGATTGTAAACTCTCAGTACAAAACAATTGCCAGATGATGTTATTGATACAGATTTGCCGCCGTTTTCTCTACAAGGCTTTTAGGAAGTAGCCACACGAAAAAAGCACCCAGCTTGTTTATAAAGCCCACTACTACTTCGGATTTCTTAGCAAAAAGGCTTTTTACAGCTATTGAGGCCACTTGCCTTGGATGCATATTTACTTTATCAGCCGCTTTCATTGCTTTAGGACCAACTTTAGCTCTTGAGGCGAATTCAGTATCAGTAGATCCGGGGCTGACGCAAGTAACTGAAACTGAAGTTCCTTTTAATTCATGTTTTAATCCCCTCGAAAATTGAAGTATAAAAGCTTTGGTAGCCGCATAAACAGATAAAAAGGGCACAGCCTGGTAAGCTGCGGAACTGGCTATATTTAATATATATGCCTGCTTTTGCTGTTTTAATTGCGGTAGAAACAAGTAAGAAAGTTGAATCACCGTATCCATATTGATACGCATCATAGCCTGGTGTTCTTCTAAGGAATAGCTTTCAAACTTACCACTTAGCCCATAACCCGCATTATTCACTAAAATAGAAATGTCAAATTGCTCTGACTGGCACCAATTAACAACCTTTCTTGCAGAGGATTCGGCAGAAAGATCAAGGGGTAAATAAGCTGTATGAACCTTATAATTTGAACTGATCTCTTCCGCTGTTTGTTTAAGATTTTCTTCTGATCTAGATACCAGCAGAATATTAAAACCCTTTAAAGCCAACTCTTCGGCTATAGCTTTCCCTATTCCTTTACTGCCTCCGGTAATTAAAGCAAATGACATTAATTCTGTACTGTAGAAGCAAACCTATGATAAAAAGGTGTCTTACTGTTTTTATCCTTACGGATATATTTTCCGGTTACTACCGGAACATACATGACTCTTCTTCGACTCTTTTCACCATAGAAGGGAGATTTTTGTACACGGTGCCATAAACGTCCATCATGAACTGTGAGATCTCCTGCGTTTATGTCAAAGCCAACTTCTTTTGGATCAGGATTATGATCAATGAAGTATTTCTTTTTAAATAATAGCCGGATCAGACCTTGTTTGTGAGTTCCCGGTAAAATTCTTAAGCCGCCATTTTCAAAAGGTACCGTATCCAGGTGGATACCTACGTTAAGCATTGGCATGATCTTCTGACCCAGGAATATATCGCGAGGACTATCGGTGTGCCAACCCATTTGAGAAAAGGCACTATTGGGTGTGTGAATATAATTGTTCAATACTAACCCATCTTTCTCATCTTCCCCTATTCTGCCTTCATATGGCTTTACCAATTCAAGCAGGGCCTGTAAGCGGGGATCCTGGAGAAATTCATGTAAAATTGTGCTATGCTGTGATAGAAAGCAAAGTCGTTGAATGGTTTTATTCCCGTTTTCATCCTTTCCGAATTTCAAAGGAATACCATTCATTTTATCAAGTCCCGCATTCAGCCATTCCTGTTCTATTTTTTGTGTTTCTGATAGGAAAGTTTTTACGGTTTCTGGTTTAATAAAGTTCCTGAAGATAATTGCTCCATGTAGATCAAAAAATTCTAACTGTTGGTTCGTCAGTTTTGTCTCTAACGTAAAATGTGGAACGTTTAACTTCTTCATGGTTTTGTTTTCGTTTCGTTAATAATGAGCTTACACAATAAAGTTGCCCCTAGTCAAAGAAATAAGAATCTTCTATACTTTAGATTCTTATTAGTCAGATACTACTTTTTTAGCGACGAAATAGCACAAAAAAGCAAAAGCTGGTGCGGCTAGAACGTCTATAGTATAATGAATATGTTGAATTAAAACTAATATTCCAATAATTATACTACCTAATAAAGCTATGATCTTTTCAGCCCTTTTGGTTAATACAAGGAAAATAATAAACTGGCTTGCTGTATGACCTGAATAAAATAAATCTTTTGTTATAAACGATTTCCCGTAAAAAGAATTGCTTAATGGGTCAGATAATTGAATTAACTGCGCGGGAGGATCCAAGGCGACCAATCCAATAGTTATATAACGGCTGAAGAAAAAACATGCAAAAGAAGCAAGAATTAAAAGTGTCGTACGTGGGCTTAAAATACTTCTATGTATCGCTAATAAGATATTGATCCAGATAATAGAGACTATCCCTATAGAAACATCTTTGGCAGGAAGTATAGTAAGTAAGTAATCATTTAGTAAAACACCATCTCTTTTCTGAATGTACTGAAAGAAAAATGGAAGGGGTAAAAGGAGCAGGATAACTGCAACTATAGCAATGATAAACTTTCTTATATATGCAGGATCTTTTATTGCCTGCACCCATTTTAATTCTTCTATATCCAAAGATTTCGAAATTACAACTTCCATTTTCAAGTAGAATGGTCTGCAAAGACGGCAAAAGCCGGCCGGCGAAGATAATAAAATGTATGTTTACAGGGGGTATATTAACCGTACAATTAACGCCTGCTTATCATCTTATAACATTATGTTTCAATAAACTTAGGCTGGTGAATAACAAATTGTAATGAAAGAAGTTAAACTAACGGGAGAAGCTACTGGCTAAGACATAAATACTGGCTATTGTAAAAACCAATATCAACAGCGACATCATAAGAGCAGGAACTATCCATTCAGTCTCACCCTTTGCAATTCCTAACATTTCACGTATTCGTTCCATACAAATGTCTTTACCTAAATTATGACAATTGCATGCCAGTTATCCTTCTAAGCCAAAATGTGCTAAGTATCTGCATAATGTATTAGAAAGTTGTGGAAACTCTACCGCAGAAGGGTCACTAAAACCACTTGCCTCTTCTTTTATCCCAGGTAGTAAACCCTATTTTAAACTGCACAGGATTGTTGAATTTGTTAGCCGCAGAACCCACAATGTAAACACCTAATTTAAACTTGTCCAGTGGGTTAAATGGTGATTGAAATGCCCTTTCGAAACCAGTGTATAACTCAGCATAAGTAAGGTGTCTTTCTTGTGTAATTAAAAAACCGGCCCCGGCAATTTCACGAAGCTTTAGTTTCTTTAATAAAGGTACTTTGTTGATGAAAAGACCATTAAACTCATGTACGAGATGTCCTTCATAATACCTTTTGAATATTGCGAATGTGGAATCAAGGGATTGAAACGACTTCTGTGGATTCATAAACAGTAATGGATCTCCTCTTCTTTGAAACTGGTAATCGATTAGCCGGAGATCATTGGTATTCAGAAAACTACCTGTTTTTACAGTATATTTTGAAATACCTAAGAGGCCTAATTTAAGATCCTGTTGTAGTCCAAATTCCAGGTAGTCAAAATCAACATCTGAGGAAAATATATCCTTAATTCCCTTTCTCCATTCAATAAATGCTGTAGGCCATTTAGATCCGAGAATAATCTTCTCGAGAGGTTCCCTACGGTATTTCTGAAACGGTGTGTATTCTAATCTTAGCCTGCCATATAGTGCATTATATGGTTCGAATGGGATAGGTTGATTATTATTCAGAATATTTCCTAAGACGCTATCTACCAGGTTTCCGGTACGGTAGTTACTTACTGATCTTCTTAAAGCAATAGCCAGTTCATTATGAAGAAATAAACCATTCACAATTTCTAACCCATGACCAATTCCAACTTCATTATTAAGGTAAATGTTGCTTCTTTTGATCATGTTGATCCATGCATCGCCTTCATATATGAATTGAAATTCCCTCGTTGCTCTTAATTTATAATAGCCACGGTTAAATGGGTTATACATCCTCTCAAGGTCCATGAATCCATTTATGTCCTTATTACGCAAACCATAACTTAAACTGCCATTTATGAAAATATTCTTCCGGTTTGGAAAGAATTTTCCATAACCAATCGATCCATTCAATCTGCCGCCTCCAAAAGCAAAGGGTTTATATAAGGATATGATGGGTGGTAGATACCAACTCCTGTCTTTCTCGCGGTTATATAATGTTTGTCCAAAAAATCCAAGTTTCTGCCATGTGATTTTATTGATTACCTTATCTAATGAATCCAGGTAAGCTTTTGTTTGAGTCGTTGCCAATACGCTGTCCTTGTAATGTAAAAATTCTTCCTCTCGAAAAGAGAGCCGTTCTTTCCGCGCATTATTCCAGAAACTAGTATCTCTTTCATAAGCTTTTTCTGTTGTGACACTTAGTTCATTATTAAAGTGTCTTCTATCGTAAGTTTTATCCAGCTCATAATTCATGAAGGAAACATTGGTCTCACCTGAATACTTGTTCCTGTTCCCTTTGGCATAATAAACAAACTTCTCATGATTTAGCAGCCATGCCTTCCCCTGGATAAAGTCGTATTGTTGTTCCACTTCAAAGAAGTTATACTCCTGCAAATGGTAAGAGGGAAATTCAAGCCTCGCATGGATAACATTCCATGTACTATCCGATACGGTTAGTTCACCTTCTACTGTTGCATTAGTAAGTGCCCGCGAATGAACTGAAATCGTATACAGCTTTTCTTTTCCCCTGCGCTCTATGTTCAACGTTTTAAATCGATATGAAAGCAACCCGGTTTCACTGATAGGAGACACAAAAGGAGTAGGAGAGATCTTTGGTATTTGAATAAGGTTATCATAGATATTGAAATCTCCTTCTGTTGCAGATAAATAAAACAAGTGCTTTGGATCACCGGTGATTTTAACTCCAACACGTTCCTCCTTAATTTGGTTACTTTGATTTCTGTCTACATTAAGCACAATCTCTTCCATGGCCATCCCCGGGAAGTTGGTGTGATCTGGATGGGGCTTATCTGCAAATCCTGAGTCTTGTTGAACTGCTTTTATGTATGCTTTATATGAATATGACTTTACTGCATTTAAGATGTTGCTTTTATTATCAACAAGCTTCCTCATGATCTCGTCAGCCCTGTCTTTCAGCTTCACCTTGATTATTACTTCAGAGAGAGTAGATTTTTCTTCATCGTCTTCAAGGATCACATTCTGCAGACTTTCGTCATTTACAACTATCGGCAGAATACGAGTTTTGTATCCCATCATGCTTACAACGATCTCATAGGTGCCTTTAGATATGAAAAGCTCATAACTGCCGTCTTCACGGGAAACAGTTCCTACAGATGAACTTCTTAAATGCACACTGGCATAAGGTAAGGGTTCCAATTTACCATTAGTAACCTTCCCGTATACTCTTACGCCCTGCGCCTGGACAAACGCTGATAAGAAGCAGATCAATAGAACAAACAGTACGGTCTTCTGCATGAAGATGAGTAGGTGAAATCTGCAAATTTCATGTTTTCCATTCTCTTATTAATTGTCTTTCAATCATTTTGGGATGTTTTAACAAGGGGATTAAAAGTTGTTTAATAGCGGAATAAAAGCTTATGAAGATTTGATGTCGTGGGTTGAGGCAACCATTTACAATTATCTTTGTACATTATCATCTCATGAAAATAGATTTTGAAAAATATCCGGATGCATTAGTTCCGGCAGTGGTACAGGATTATAATACGCAGAAAGTATTAATGCTTGGGTTCATGAATGCCGAAGCTGTTCAAAAAACGGAAGCTACCGGACTTGTTACCTTTTACAGCCGATCTAAAAATAGACTTTGGACAAAAGGTGAAGAGAGCGGCAATCACTTAAAACTTAAGCAGATCCTTATCGATTGTGATAAAGATACATTGTTGATTAAAGCCGAACCCACAGGGCCTGTTTGCCATACAGGGGCTGATACTTGCTGGAGCGAAAAGAACCATAAGGATGATTTCTTATCTTACCTGGAAGAAATAGTCAGGTTAAGACGAAATAGCACTGATGAGAACTCTTATGTAAGACGACTGTTCTCAAAAGGACTCAATAAAATAGCACAGAAAGTAGGGGAGGAAGCAGTGGAATTAGTTATTGAAGCAAAGGACGTTAACCAAGAGTTATTTTTGAATGAGGCCGCTGATCTTTTATTCCATTATATTGTATTATTGCATGCGAAAGATTGCTCCTTGAATGACGTAGTTCACGTTTTAAAACAACGCCATCAACACAAATAATATGAAACGACTGTTCTTTATCTTTTTACTTATTCCGGCTTTAATTTTTGCCCAGGGCAATGGTTTTGTATTAACAGGAAACATTGCGGGATTACCAGATGGAGAAATAAAACTGACCAACAGCCAAAACCAACAAGTTCTTACTACCGGTACTTCCAAAGGCGGAGTGTTTACGTTAAAAGGTTCTGTGAATGAACCAGGATTATACTGGTTGAATATTGGTAAAGAACAACAATATATTTTCATTGAGAACTCTCAAATGAAAGTTACAGGTAGTGAAAAAGATTTGAAGAATCTTAAGATTGAGGGTTCTTCTTCTCATAAGGATTTCGAAGATTTCAAAAGGATCTTTGATCCATTAATAGGCAACTTAAATACTGTTGCGGCACAATTGCAGCAAGCACCTGAAAACAGGAAAGAAGCCTTGATGAATCAATATCAGAATTCAATTTCGGAATTAAATAGGCAGGTCACACTATTCGTCTCCACAAAGAAAAAATCCTATGTATCACCTTTCCTGCTATTTGTAACCGCACAGGTAAGTGAAAACATAAATGAACTTGAGAAGAGATTTAATATCATTGATGAGCAAGTGCGTAATTCCGAAACAGGAAAGAGCCTAGCTAATTATATCTCTTATATGAAAGTGGGTTCTATTGGAACCGAAGCTTTAAACTTTACTCAATCGGATCCGAATAACAAGCCTGTGTCCCTTTCTTCATTTAAAGGGAAATATGTACTTGTTGACTTTTGGGCTAGCTGGTGCAAACCCTGCCGAATGGAAAATCCTAATGTTGTTAAGGCCTTCAATAAGTTTAAGAGCAAGAATTTTACTATTTTAAGTGTATCTCTTGACCAGGCGAAGGATAAATGGCTTGATGCGATAAAGCAGGATAATCTTAACTGGACACACGTAAGCGATCTTCAACAATGGAATAATTCTGTTGCAGTCATGTACCATATCACCAGTATTCCACAGAATTTCCTGGTTGATCCTAATGGTAAAATAGTAGCTAAAGACCTCAGGGGTGAAGAACTAGAAAAAGCTCTTTGCCAGTACCTGGGCTGTAATTAATCTCCAATTTAATGATTGATGGAGCTAGCTAAAGACAGGCTCCTGCTGAAGTTGTAAAGAAGCTTCTCTTAAGAAGTTAGGAATTACAAGAGCGTGTGTGCACATGATTTTTTCCGGATCATTAAGCTGATCCAACATATTTTTCCACTTTTCCTCTCCATGGTTTTCTATAACGGTCTGTTTCTTTTGCTCTTGTTGTAAGTACATGCTCATTCCTATTGCATCTGCTTCCGGGTGGAACTGCGTTCCAATCATATACTCATTAAAACGCATCCCCATTATTGCCTGGACATAGGGTACATGAGGACGAAATTTTTCAATACATAAGATTTCCGCTCCCATAGAGTGAATTCTTTCCAGGTCTGGTTGAATCACCTGGTAGTCCCTGCTGTCCACCACATAAAATGGATCACTAAGACCCTCGAACACACTATCACTCTGACCGGCAGGTAAGACATGCACCGGGAAAACACCAAATGCAGTGGATTTCCTTTTACAGATCTTACCAATTCCAAAATATCGTGCTGCCAGTTGAAAGGAGTGACAAATGAATAAAACAAATTTCTTTCGGGAGTTGTTTTCGTCAGCATTCCATTGTTCAACAGAAGTTAACCAGTTGTAGTAACGTGTTTCCCATTCTGTTCCCACACTTTCCAGGGGGCTTCCCGGGCCTCCGCTGGAGATATAAATATCATAATTAAGATCCGGGACTTCGTTTTTGCAACGAACATCATATTCATCAAAAGAAATTTTCGTTTCCTGCACCTGGCTCCATTGTTTTACAAGATGCCTGATGCAACGCATTCCTTCATTCGCTTCTCCTTCATACAAGTCTAATAATGCAATCCGAATCATAATAACATCTAATGCTTAAGTAAATTACTATGCAAATTTTACAAACTGGGTGCCAGTAAAAAGAAATTTCATTTCTGATTGTTAATATTGATTGTATCAGTATGTTTTCTCCTGTTCCTAATCTACTTCCTTAACATTTTTTTCAGCAATTGCAGAACTGCTTTTTTCAAATACTTTTTCGCCATTCACGAATGTGGCGAGTACATTGGTTCTCAGTACTTCTCGGGCAGGTATCTTCATGAGGTCGCGATCTAATATAATAAAGTCAGCAAATTTTCCTCTTTCCAATGAACCTTTTTCTTTCTCCTCAAAGTTGCTTTTAGCTGCCCAGATCGTCATGCCCCTGATGGCTTGTTGGCGTGTCAAAGCATTTTCTATTTGGAATCCTTGTTTTGGAAATTCTTTGGCATCAGTTCTGAATACTGCTGAATGAAAAGTCTTTAAAGGAGATATGTCTTCTACTGGAAAGTCAGTTCCCAATGGTAGCCAACCATTCTCCAGCAGCAACTGCTTATAAGCATATGCTCCTTTCATTCTGTTACTTCCCAATCTTTCGCCTGCCCAGTACATATCGGAAGTAGCATGCGTAGGTTGCACAGAAGGTATAATACTGAACTTACCAAAGTAGGTAAAATCATTCGTGTTTATTACCTGTGCATGTTCTATTCTCCACCGAAGGTCATTCTTGTCTTTAAGATATTTTGCATAGATCTTCAGCATGGTTCTATTGCCAGAATCACCAATGGCATGAGTACACATTTGCCACCCATGTTCTGTTATTATGTTCGCCACTGAGTCAAAATGCTGTTGACTACTAAGCAGGAAGCCATACCAATCATGCCGGTCCGAGTAGGGTTCTAAAAGTGCAGCTCCACGTGAGCCCAGAGCTCCATCAGCGTATACTTTGAATGAGCGGACGTTAAGACGGTCTGTTTTGATCTTACCATTTCTCCATGCAAATTCATAATTTGTTTTTGAGTCGCTCAACATAGCATAGATGCGCATCTTTAGAATGTTTGCTTTTTGCAGGTTATCAACAAACAAAGCAGTTTCGTAATTAATGCCACAATCTTCAACAGTAGTCAGTCCTACTGCAAAACAGTTATGTTGCGCATCAACTAATGCATTCCTGGTTTCTTCTGAACTTAATGAGGGCTTCTTTGATGAAACTAATCCTACTGCATTGTCAACCAGTATACCCGTAAGTTGTCCCTTTACTTCAATTTCACCACCGCTGATCTTATCCCCTGCTTTAATTCCTGCTACATCCAGCGCTTTCTGATTTACAATCGCAGCATGTCCGTCTATACGGGTAAGAATTACCGGGTTATCAGGAAAAGCCTTATCCAAAGCTTCTTTATTTGGGAACTGCTTAACAGTCCAGTCATTCTGATCCCATCCGCGGCCGAGAATCCATTTACCACTGGGAATATTTTTTTGTTTCCTGAAGTCAATGACCTTCTGTACGACTTCTGCCCAGCTTTTTGTATTCATAAGATTGACATTCTGTAATCCTAATGCATAACCATAGAAATGTGAATGTGCATCTATGAAACCGGGGTAGATAAACTTTCCTTTGGCATCTATAATGTTTACAGGTTTGTATTTTGCTGATAAATGTTGCCAATCACCTGTTTCCAGTATACGTCCATTTTTGATGGCCATACCTGTTGCAGTAGCGAATTGATCATTAACTGTATAAATGGTGGCATTCGTAATTAACAAGTCAGCAGGTGTTTTTTGAGCAGCAGCGTATAATGAAGTTGCTACACATAAAAGGAGTAAAGCAGTCGTTTTCATTTTGGTCTTTTCTTTTTAATGTAGAAATAAAGAAGGATGTTTTTTGTTCCATTCCGTACGGTCCTGGTAGGCTTTTGCTGCCTGTAAAATAGAAGCTTCATCATAAAGATTGCCTATTAAACTAATGCTAACTGGTGTACCTGCTGCCGTGAATCCCATTGGCATACAAACAACCGGATTACCTGTGAGATTAGTAATAGTTAATTGTCTTCCGGCAAAAGTTGGTACTATCACAACATCATAATTCTTCATAAATTTCTGCACCTGTTGGCACAGGATAGAACGATACCTGTTGGCATTTATATATTCTACGGCAGGTATAAACCGCGCAGCTCTGAAGGAATTAGGCCAGAATCCTTTATCCTGTCTTTCAATAAGATCATCCCGGTTAGTTCTTGTCAATTCGTCAAAAGCGGCACTCGATTCGGCATTCAGAATAACTCCGCTCATGTTGAAAGGGTAAATAGCGGAGTCGGGAAAATTTACTGGTACGAGCTTAACTCCCAATGTACGATATACTTCCAGTACCTTCCATTCCATAGCCTCTTTTGGAAGCCTGTTGAAATAGTTCTGTGCATAAGCCACTTTCAGGGATTTCACAGAAGCTTCTGGATTAAAATTAAAAGCATGATTCAATGAACCTGCATCGTTACCATCAGTTCCTTTCAGGTAATAATAAACGATTGCATCATCTTCAGCGCTTCGGCAGATAGGTCCTGCTTTATCCATGCTCCAGCAAAGTACCATAGCACCACTACGACTTATAGTTCCAAACGTGGGTCTTAAACCTGTAGCCCCGCACCTTGTTGAAGGAGATATTATAGAACCCAATGTTTCTGTACCAATAGTGAAAGGCAATAGCCCAGCACTTGCGGCAGAAGCCGGACCAGCAGAAGAACCACTTGAACCCTGTGCCAGGTTCCAGGGGTTTTTAGTCTGGCCACCAAACCAAAGGTCACTGAAAGCAAGAGCTCCTAATGAAAGTTTGGCGCAAAGCACTGCTCCTGATTCTTTCAATCTTGTATATACATAGGAATCGTCATTTACTACCTGGTCTTTATAGGGGGTAGATCCCCAGGTAGTTCTATATCCCTTAACGGCAAACAGGTCCTTCAATCCATAAGGAATACCATGTAATAACCCATGATAAATCCCTTTTTTTAATTCTGCGTCTGCCTGCCTTGCTTCTTTAAGTGCAAGGTCCTCAGTCAGGGTAATTACACACTTTAATGTATCCCCATATTTTTTTAACCTTTCCAGGAAAAATTTTGTTAGTTCCAGTGAGGTTATTTTCCTGTTCTTAATAAGGGAGGCTAGCTGAGGAAGTGAA
Source organism: Candidatus Dadabacteria bacterium (assembly GCA_050259715.1). Classification (GTDB taxonomy): domain Bacteria; phylum Bacteroidota; class Bacteroidia; order Chitinophagales; family Chitinophagaceae; genus Flavisolibacter. The sequence continues at coordinate 23,431 of JBLNAY010000043.1, read as the reverse complement.
TAAAAAGACAAAGCATTCCGATCTCTTGGTAAACTAACATTAGCCGGTATTATCCACTTTATTTTCTTCTGGGTCACTGGTAATTTAAATCCATAAGGAGCCGGTTGGAAAGCAAAAGGATAAGGCATATTATTTTTTGCAAGAGTCTTGTGCATGTTACGATACGTGTAATCCATTCCAACCAGAGTGCTTAACATCGAATCTGCTTCAGCACTGGTAAAGTCAAGATCATACCACTGTTTCGCTAATTGTTTTATCTGCTGTATAGAGTCTGCTTTGGTTTGAGCATTTACTAACAACCAGCTAAAAGATACAATGATTAAAAACAGCCTTTTCATAGTATTGTAAAAGCGGTCAAATTAAGTAATTATATCTGATCTCTTGTTTTCGGATCAACGTATTTCCTAAAACCAATGAGTTATCATTAAGACCTGCTTCAACCTTAAACACTTTCACGTGCGGCACTAATAATCTATACACCATGCCGCCGTGGAAGTACAGATCCATATGTCAAAGAGCATTATAGATTTGAAATTTCAGAATGAAGTATAATATATTGATGGTTTGTTCAACGCCATCGTTAGTGGTACTGAAAGTAATTAAGGGCTTCAGCCTGAAGTTTCAATCAGTTGTCAAAATTAAGATTCTGCAGAAGGGAGGTTTCCCTTTAAGGCACAAATGGGGTCTTTGTTGCCTCAAATTGCACGATTAGGCACATTTATTTGAATTTGTAAGCTAAGTATTTTCACTTTTGAATTAAAGTGGCTAATCCTGAAGGTCATTATTAAGGATATATAAATCTGTTTTGTAAAGAGATTACAAATTTTGTCTTTTAAGTAGTGTCCTTTCAATCTGTCCTATTAATGAACCGCTAAATTTTGAACATTGCTTCACTAAGTTGTGCGTTTTTTTTTTGAAGATATTAGTAGAAATAATTTGTTGATAGTATTTTAGTCCTCAGTGAAAAGCAAGACAATATTTTTTCACAACTAAAACTAACTGAAACATATGGTTGTTCAATTACACCTGATCGATTACATCATAATGATTATCTATTTTGTATTCGTTCTGGGTATCGGATGGTTTCTCCGCAAATTCATGAAAGATGCGAAGCAATTTCTAGAAGCAGGACGCTCGCTGCCTGCATGGGTTACAGGATTAGCATTTATCTCTACCAACCTTGGAGCGTTGGAAGTAATGGGAATGACAGGTTCCGGTGCTAAATATGGAATGCTCACAACTCATTTTTACTGGATCGGTGCTATTCCTGCAATGGTTTTTCTAGCCGTGTTCATGATGCGTTTTTATTATGGATCTAAGGCGAGATCAGTGCCTGAGTATTTGAAATTACGTTTTGATGAAAAGACACGTGCACTTAATGCCATCCTGTTTGCTGTAATGACAATACTTGCATCAGGTATTTCCATGTATGCTTTGGCGTTGCTTATGGAAAAAGTTTTGGGATGGGACTTCAATGTGAGTCTTTGGCTATCTGCCGCTATTGTGCTTGCCTATACATATTTAGGTGGTTTGTCTTCAGCAATATATAATGAAGTACTCCAGTTTTTCATTATCCTGATAGGCCTACTGCCTATAGTAATTCTTTCATTGATGGAATTAGGAGGATGGAGTGGACTAAAAGAGGGTTTAGCTCCAATAGCTGAAGCAAAAGGGTATGCTCCTGATACATTAACAACTACCTGGAAATATACCGCTGATTCAAAGGCGAACCCTATGGGTGTGGAATGGTATGGAATCTTTGCAGGTCTTGGATTTGTTTTATCTTTTGGATATTGGTGCACCAACTTTTTGATTGTACAGAGAGCGATGGCTGCTGAATCTACTACTGCTGCAAGAAAAACTCCATTGATTGGGGCGATTCCGAAAATGTTTATCCCTTTCCTGATTATCGTGCCCGGTATTGCAGCATTGGTGCTAATGAACAATGGCTCAGGATTTAGCATTATGCAGGATGGTAAACCTAATTATGATTTGACAATTATTATGTTGCTGAAACATTATTTACCTGCAGGCGTTTTAGGTGTTGGTATTACCGCATTGCTGGCATCCTTTATGTCAGGTATGGCTGGAAATGTATCTGCCTTCAATACTGTTTGGACCTATGATATTTACCAAAGCTATATACGCCCTGCAACCAACGATGCTCGTGCTGATGCGAAGCATTATTTAAAAGTAGGAAGGATGGCAACGGTATTTGGAGTGCTGGTAAGTATTGCAGCCGCCTATCTTGCCGGCTTATTTGGCAATATCATGGATTTTTTACAAACCATCTTTTCCATGATTAATGCGCCTTTATTTGCGGTGATATTCCTGGGAATGTTTTGGAAGCGTTCTACAGGTCATGGAGCGTTTTTAGGGTTATTGACTGGTTTTCTTGTGGCGTTGGCACATCATGGATTGACAGCACCTGCTAATGCAAACACACTGGTTAAAGGTGGATGGCTCGGAAAAGTAGTTCATACCTACCCGGTGGAAATGGCTCAGAACTTTTGGACAGCTATTTTTGCCTGTGCAGTTGCAGCACTGGTTACTATAACCGTTTCATTGGCAACAAAGCGGAAGAAAACTGACGAAGAATTACATGGACTCGTATATGCGTTCACTCCTAAAATAAGAGAAGCAAACATCCCGTGGATTAAGAGGACCAATACTCTTGCTTTGTTCGTTTTAATCTTATTTGTTATCCTATCAATTATGTTCTGGTAAACCCAAAAAATTAATTTATGCTAGATATTAAGATTCCAATTGGACTTATGTTTTCGCTGTTTGGTGTGATTCTCCTGGTATATGGATTTATAACAAGGAATGACGTTGAACTTTATCAAAAGTCACTATCCCATAATGTGAATCTTTGGATGGGAGGGTTGATGTTACTATTTGGGGGTGTTATGTTGCTAATTGTTAAATGGAAGAAGGATTAAAAGCCTCCTTTGTAATTTGAATTGTGTCTTCCTGAATTCTAAAATGTAGCTTCAATAACCGGCTGCTATTTACCGGTGATCCTGTTTCAAAAATGGGATTATTGAAGTGCTTTGCGGGACAGCAAGGTGATAGTTTTTGTCCTTCCTGGCTAAGTATATTATTTATCAACTATGATAAGGTCATTACTGCTTTTTATCCTTTCGTTATTTCTTTTTTGTTGTAAGCAAAAACAACATACGGAAAATATTCCTGGTAGTATACCTATCGCGAGGTACTTCAATTATGGCGATACAGGTGTGCTGGATGGAGGTATAAGAATGATACCGATATCAACTCCTGTTGGTCAATTCCGGGTGTGGACAAAACGATTTGGAAATAATCCGCGTATAAAAGTATTACTCCTGCATGGAGGGCCTGCAACAGGCCATGAGTACATGGAAGTTTTTGAAAGTTTTTTTCCTAAAGAGGGATTTGAGTTCTATGAATATGATCAATTAGGAACATCCTATAGTGATCAACCAAAGGATAGTAGTTTATGGACAGTTGACCGCTATGTTGATGAAGTGGAACAAGTGCGTAAGGATTTAAACCTTGATAAGAGTAATCTTTATTTATTGGGTCATTCATGGGGTGGCATACTGGCCCTGGAATATGCGTTGAAGTACCAGGACCACATGAAAGGATTAATCATATCGAACATGATGGCAAGTTGTCCGGATTATGGCAAGTATTCAGAAGTGCTGGCGAAGCACATGGATCCCAAAGTTGTTGCTGAAATCAAATCGCTGGAAGCGATGAAGCAATATACCAATCCGCGATATGAAGAATTGCTGATACCCAATTTCTATAAACAACATGTATGCAGGTTAGCCGACTGGCCAGAGCCATTAACTCGTGCTTTCCGTCACCAGAACAATGAGATCTATACTATGATGCAAGGTCCTTCCGAATTCGGTATTAGTGGAAGGTTAGCGAATTGGAATCGCAAAGCCGACCTGCCAAAGATTACCATACCTACACTTACCATTGGTGGTAAATACGATACTATGGATCCGGAATATATGAAGTGGATGAGCACACAGGTAAAAAATGGAAGTTACCTCTATTGTCCACAGGGGAGCCATTTAGCTATGTACGATGATCAGCAGACCTATATGAATGGTGTAATTAAATGGATCAGGGAGGTGGATGGAAAATAACTTATGAACCAACTACCTCAAGGTGTTCTGCGACTGCTCTCAGAATAGTATCCATCAGGGCAGAAGAATGAGAAGGATTCGCATCAAGGAAGATGAAGTTCTCATGGGAGCGCTTGATTATTTTAGTACCTGGAAGAAGTTGCAATAATGATTCATCAAAATTCACTAACGTGTATTCTGTAAGGAAGGCCGTTTTTCGAACAGAAACAACTGCCGTATGAGTCACTTCTTCAAATGTAAAATAGATATTGAAAATACGCGCCATGTGGTTTGATAATTTAAGGGTGACAAGTTTCTCACAGACCCTTCCCTTCATTTTCAGAACACCCTCCCTTTAGTAAAAAAAGTGCCAAAGTGTTCTGCGGGCTAGGTTCCATTCAAAAATTGTGATTCAATAAATTCAGATACTTTTACAAGGTCTTGTGTTTCTTCAAAGACTGCCAGTTGCTTGTCAGCGCCTGTGCCGTTTTCAAGTATATTTTTAACAAAATTGATTCTATGCCTGCTGCCCAGGTGATCAACTACATCATCAACGAAGTCAAGTAATTCATAGATCAAAACTCTTGTATTTACTTCTTCCTCTTTACCAAAATCAATTAAAAATCCGTCTATACCATACCTGCTCGCTCTCCATTTATTTTCGTTAATCAGTGCACGGGAATATTGTATAAAATTCAGATTTTGTAATCTTAATTTATAAATCTTGGCACATATTGCCTGGAATAAAGCAGCTAATGCTATCGTCTCATCTATTGTAAGTGGAACATCACAAATTCGAAATTCTACTGTATTGAAGAACGGATGCACTCTAAGGTCCCACCATATTTTTTTTGCATTATCGATGCTGTTGGTCTTTATCAGCATCTTTACATAATTCTCGTATGCTTCAATGCTGTCGAATGCTTCCGGTATTCCTGTTCGGGGAAATTTATCAAACACTTTAGTGCGATAGGATTTATAGCCTGTTTTTCTGCCTTCCCAAAAAGGAGAATTAGTACTAAGAGCATAGACATGCGGAAGAAAATAACGGGTGGAATTAGCTATGTGGTTAGCCATCTCTCTCGATTCCATACCTACGTGCACATGTAAACCGAAAATGAGGTTGGAACGAGCCGCTTCCTGCAGTTCATTTACGATCTCGTTGTAACGTGCCTGGTTGGTAATTAGTTGGCTCTCCCAATGGCTGAAAGGATGGGTACCAGCTGCACCCACTGCAAAACCCAGTTGGCCAGCAATAGAAGAAATAGTTTTTCTTAAAGTGGCAACATCCTTATAAGCTTCATCTACATTGCTGCAAATGTCTGTGCCTACCTCTACTACTGCCTGGTGCATTTCAGCTTTTACCTTGTCTTTAATGATCTTTTGACCTTCATGCACAATCTTTTGTTCATGACTCTTTAATTCTTTTGTTACAGGATCTATGACCATGTATTCTTCTTCCACGCCAAGGGTAAAGGTTTTAAAGTTCAGGAGCATTCGCGACGTTTAAAGGTTTAATGGTTTGAAGTTGTTTACAGAAAATTACCAGCGCTGAAAAGTTTGCCGTTTCGGATTTCAAGTTTCACGTCTCACGTCTCACATCATTCAATCTCACCCAGCCTTTCCCCATTAACACTCTTCCTGAGATACTCTCCCCAGGTAAGATTATCCTGATCATCTTTTTGATTCATCGCACGTTCAATGGCGTAGTTAGCGGCTGTTTCCACAACCCATTCGAAATTGTCTTCACCTACTGTAGATCGTTCCGCATCAGGTGCAGGGTTGCCGAAGTCGATTGCATAGGGTACTCCATCACGAATGGCCAGTTCTACAGTATTGAAATCATAACCAAGATACTGGTTGATCTTTAACACTATTTCTTCCATCATTTTATATCTTTCTGCATCGGGAGTGAAGTTGGCTTCATATCTCATGTGATGGGGATTACGTGGCTCATAAGGCATAATTCTTACTTCCTTCCCTCCAATGCAATAACAACGGTAATATTCCTCAAAATTGATTTCCTCCTGCAGCAGCATTACTAGTTGTTGTGTGTCATGGTGTTTGGCAAAGAATTCTTCTTTATCGTTTAATCTGTAAACACTCTTCCAACCTCCTCCGGAATAGGGCTTCATATATGCCGGGAAGCCCACATAGTTAAATATTCCTTCCCAGTCAAGAGGGTATGCGAGATTGGAAAATGATTCTGAGATGGTGTCAGCGGGGGGTTGATAGGAAGGAAGTATTGTAGTCCTGGGCACTGGGACTCCTATTTTGCTGACCAGGCAATTATTAAAATACTTATCATCTGCACTCCACCAGAAAGGATTGTTGATTACCGCTGTACCTGTAAGACCTGCATTCTTCAACCAAGTGCGATAAAATGGAACATCTTGTGATATCCTGTCAATAATCACCGAATATCCGCAAGGTTCTCCCTGCAGAGCCTTGTCGATAATGACGGGTTCTGCACTGATTCCTTCAATGCTTTTACTGTTTATCCTTTCTATAAACGCCATCGGGAAAGTTCTTTCCCGGCCAAATAATATTCCTATTTTTTTCATTCAGTATGGTTTTGAATAAAGGTGAAACCGCATTAAAATACAATATAATTTATCAGCAGTCAAATTATAGTGGAAGGGAAGAGGAAAAGCGATAGCGGGGGAGGTTAGAGGTTAGATGAAGTTTGCGGCTAGTTAGCGTGGAGTATGTGAAAAGTTTTCAGCGGCATGCTCTGTGTATACTCTGTGCATACGCTTCGGTTACTACGTGATTTCTTTATTGATGCCAATTAATCCCTTACCCAGGAATAAAAATAGTACATAGATAAACTGATGGCTAACGAAAGTAGGTATTTGAAATGCATCCGAGATTATTGTTAACGTTACTCACATGTAAAGAAAGCCTTGTGACTGTTTACCTATTCTTCGCGTTCTTTGCATTACTTCTTAATGCGAGGCTCATTTAATGACTAACGAAAATCTTTCACATACCAATATTCAACAACGAGTTATTGTCTCTAAACACCTCGGGCGTAATGTAATTATAGATGTTTACTTTCCGATCGGAATTGCAGATCTCACCACATTGTCGTTACTGTTAATTAATGATGGACAGAACCTAAATCAAATGGCATTTGCTTCCATTTATAACAGCCTGTTGTCTTCTAACCAGGTTACCCCCGTTGTATGTGTAGGGATTCATGCAGGCGATACAAGGTTGGAGGAATATGGCATCATCAGTACTCAAGATTTTGCAGGCAGGGGAGCAAAGGCAAAAAATTACGAGCTGTTTATCATAGAAGAATTATTGCCATTCCTGCACCTGCAGTGGCGAATAGAAAAATATCAGAAAATTGCATTCTGTGGTTTCTCACTGGGTGGATTATCTGCATTGGATATGGTTTGGAACCACCCCGATATCTTCTCAATTGCAGGAGTGTTCTCCGGGTCTTTATGGTGGAGGTCACGAGACGTGGATGAGGATTATCGGGATGATCTTCACAGGATCATGCATTTGCAGGTGCGCTCCGGCAGTTACAGGCCGGGCCTTAGATTTTATTTCACTACAGGCGGACTTGACGAAACTTCTGACCGGAACCATAATGGGATCATTGATTCTATTGACGATACGCTTGATCTTATCGGTGAATTAAAGAAGCTCGGTTATTTTGAAGGCTATGAAATTCGATATATTAATTACCCTGAAGGAAGGCATGATATAGAGAGCTGGGGAAAAGCTTTACCTGGTTTTATGTTATGGGCCTTTGGGATAGCTGGCTAATAAGCAGATTGAAGCAAAAAAAAAACACCTCACAAAGGAGGTGTTTTTTTACTTAATTGTTTCATTAAAATGTATATCTCAGGCCAAGTTGGAAGCCATAGGTTCCACTGGTTGAGAGAGAATTCTGGAAAGGTTGAGAAGTAAATACTCCACCTGAAGTATTCAGCTTAAACTGCGGAGCACCACTTGCTGTGAAAGTATTGTTGGGTACCAACAAGTTTCTCATTGTGGCAAATTTATGAGCACCCCAGTCTTCATTTATCAGGTTTGACACATTAAGGATGTCAATGCTGAATGAAAGTGTATGGCGGCGACTACCAATATTATGAAATACTTCCTGCATTACCTTCGCATCTATCCTGTTATACCACGGCAGCTTTGCCCCATTTCTTTTAGCATACGAACCCCTATGCTCACTTAAATATGGATCGTTTGAAATAAACTGATTCAACATATCCCATTGTTGAGCAGGAGTATAAGTGGTTCCAGCTACAGTCGTATTTACAAAATTAATCTCGCTTGCATCACGTGGTATGTAAACAAGATCGAATCCATTTCCATCTCCGTTAACGTCTCCGCTATAGGTATAACTATATGTACCATCAGTGGCTCCTTCGTAATAAAGAGAAATTGTTGTTGCCAATTTCTGGAGATATTCTATCCGGTAAGACACATCACCAACAATACGATGAGGCAATGCATAACTTGAATATCCTAACCCAGGAGTGTTTGCCGTAGTTGCATTAGGGTTCGTATTCCACAATGAAGGCGCCTGTTGTGATTGATTATCAGATACAGAGGTTGCGTAAGTATAGGTATATGCAATAGAACCATAGAAGCCCCTGGTAAAGTTTTTACTTAACTGGGCAGTGAAGGAAAGACTTTCTCCTTGTTTTGTATTCTCTAATACATAGTTACCACTTATTGCACTGTTGATCTTATTGGAACCAATATAACGAGGCCTTGTATCAGGGGTACCTGCTAATTGTCCATTAGGTGCGATGAGGTTAGCATTCCTGATATATACATCATTTATATTCTTCGAATAAATCGCATCGATTGTAGCAATAAATCCTGATCCAAGGTTTTTGTCTAAACCGAAGTTTGTTCTCCAGATCTGTGGGAATTTGAAATTAGGATTTGCTGCCGCAAATGTGGAGTTATTTGGAATGGAAGTTCCGGCTGATTGCGGGAAGGTCCCAACATATGCATTCGGATCGGGATTAAACAGGTAAGCATTAGTTGCTGTTGGATTAGCAACGGTGTTGAACACAGAAACGGTATTTTGAATAATACCATTATTCTGTGAAATATTTGTCAGCCAAACAAAAGGCATTCTACCTGTAAACACTCCTGTACCACCACGTACGATCAAACTTTTATTTCCTTCAGCATCCCATCTGAAACCAACACGTGGTGACCAGTATACGGTGGCTTTTGGAAACTGCGTATTGTAGTTTACGAGGTTACCATTCCTGTCTTTAAAGTTAAGGGCTGCAAATGCTTCATTGTTGCCTGGTTGCTCAAGGTAGATGGGTCTGTCTGCGCGAACACCTAAAGTGATCTTCAAATCCTGGGTAGCCTGGTATTCATCCTGTGCATATAAACCTAGCTGTGCAATTTTCATGTTAGATGCATAAGGAGCCGCATCACCTTTTAATAATGAGTAAGTCAGTGCATAATAAACTGGAGGTCTGTTAGTGATAAAGTCATTCAGAGACCTATAAACATAGTAACTGTTTGACCCTGGCATGAACTGGTTTCCTACACGTTGATATTCATAAGATACACCTGCTGTTAAACTGTGTTTACCTGCCAGGTAACTGAAGTTATCAATTCCGGAAATAACATCATTAATTACATCATTATGGGGTGTGAATGGATCCATTCCCACTGTCATGTAGTTTTGATTATTCAAGGCAGCTCCCGGAGCAACATTTAGAAAGTCAATAGTTGGGAAGAAGCTTCCTTTGAAAGAACGGGTATCACGAATCTTCGTTAATGTACCAATCAATTGATTTGACATTTTAGTTCCAACCTTACTATTCAACTCTATAGTTCCGGACCTCACCTTATCGGTAAAGCCATAGTTTGAATTTTCAAAGCCATAGCTGTTGGTGCTGAAGCGGTTGTTACCTAAACGTGTTAAGCTGTAAGTGGAGGTTCCGGTTGAAAGAATGGCTCCGCCACCACCCGGCATACTGGTACCATTAATTATGACACCATTATTAGGGTTGGTACTTACGAAGTCGCTATATTTTACTGTCAGCTTATGATTGTTGCTGATGTTCCAGTCAACCCTTCCGATGATCTTATGATTCTTGGCACCGAAAGTTGGCAGGTTATCATATACTCCTGTTTCGTAGCCATAGGTAGAACGCATGTAATCGGATAATTTTCTTAAAGAATCTAGGGGAGTGGCTGAAACATTGGACTGACCTACAGTAAGACCAGGTTGTAAAGGTCTCAAACTGGTAGAAGGGAATACCCTGTCTTCCTGTTCTGCGTTTACGAAGAAGAACAATTTATTCCTAATGATTGGTCCGCCAAATCTCGCTCCATAGGTTTTGTTAGAAGTTTGAACTAATGGCGGCAGGTCAGAACCTGCTGTATGTGTGCCATTGAAACTTTGATTACGGTAAAATCCATAGATAGAACCTCTGTAGGTATTATCTCCACTACGTGTAACAGCGTTAATACCGGCACCGGTGAAGTTACCCTGGCGAACATCAAATGGAGCAATATTCACGCTTATTTCATCAAGTGCATCAAGAGAAATAGGGTTGCTACCACCACCAGGCAATGGATCATTACTCAGGCCAAAGTTGTTATTGAGGTTAGCACCATCTATCTGGATGTTATTATACCGTGGATCACGGCCTGCGAAACCAGTGCTACCATTTGACTGTGGAGTGATCCTGGTGAAATCTGCAATGCTTCTTGAAATAGTAGGCAATGTTGCCAACTGGCGGCTACCAATATTTGTACTGGCACCAACTTTTTCAGGTGCACGACGTCCGCGACCGGTAACAACCACAGTTTCCAGTGATTGCAAGTTTTGTCCAAGAACTGCATTGATACTATAAGGTTGCCCTAACTCAAGGTTAAATCCTTCATGAGTGTATGCCTGTAAACCTGTATACGTGATTTTCACACTGTAGGGTCCCCCAATACGAACGTTTGGCAACGTAAATACTCCTTCTCTTCCCGCAATAGTCGTGTAAGTAGTACCGGAAGGGGTGTGAACTGCGCTCACCGTTGCTCCCTGTAATGGCTGTCCGGCATTGTCTTTAACTGTCCCGGTAATACTACTTGTAGTTACCTGGGCATTCATGACATGGCTAATAGAAAATACTATAACCATCAATAGGCAAATTCTCTTAAGCATATTTATTTTTAAAATTTCGGTTGCAAAGAAATAGAAAAATTCAAGCTAAAGTATCATTAAATCGTTATGGCTGCAGGTTTTACACCGTCGATAGCAGGCATTTCATCGTAATTTTTTCCACATAGCCAAGACCGTTTTGTTGATAATTATTTTGGCTATTATCGTTAAACGATTTCAGATGCCTCTGCGGACTAAGAAATCATCAGGTTAGTAAAGGACTTGATTACAATTTGACTACTATTGAATAACTATTAGATAACCTTTAGATAACAATTAATAGTGGTGTAATAGTTATCCAATAGTGGTGTAATAGTTATCTAATAGTTATCTACCTGGCAGTAGTGACTTAGGTCAATCTTGTTGAAAGTTATAATAGCAAACTGTTTTTTTTAAATTGCTTGTAAAGATCCAGTGATATCGTCGTTTAAATCAAAAGGAGAGGTTTGATTCCAAAACAGGCATTATTACTTCTACTTACATGGCGTAAACGTTAAATGGTGGCAGTTTTGCCGCCTTCCAACTATTTACCGGCCTGACCTTAGTTTCCCTCTTATTAACTTTGCAAAAAATTGTAGATGCTCGATACTATAGAAAGTGCCATTGAAGATATTAAGAATGGCAAGATGGTGATTGTGGTAGATGATGAGGATAGGGAGAATGAAGGTGATTTCATTGTGGCTTCCCGTTTTGTAACACCGGAAGTAATAAACTTCATGTCTAAATACGGGCGCGGACTGATATGTGTAGCATTAATGGAAGAAAGATGTAAAGAACTGGGATTGGAATTAATGGTAAATAATAATACCGCTTTGCACGAAACGGCATTTACTGTTTCTGTTGATCTTCTTGGTCATGGTTCTACCAGCGGTATCTCAGCTCACGACAGGGCAAAAACTATATTGGCCCTCATTGATCCGGAAACACAACCAAATGAATTAGGTAAGCCGGGCCACATCTTTCCTTTAGTAGCCAAAAGAGGTGGAGTGTTAAGGAGAGCAGGTCATACTGAGGCAGCAGCTGATTTAACGAGGCTCGCTGGTTTAGAGCCTTCCGGAGTATTGGTCGAGATTATGAATGATGATGGTTCGATGGCACGTTTGCCGGAACTAAAACAAATGGCTAAAAAGTTTGACTTCAAAATTATTACGATTAAGGACCTTATAGAATACCGGATCAGGAGAGATTCACTGATTGAGGAGATTGTAAGAGTTGATATGCCAACTCAATATGGACATTTTAAATTGATTGCTTTCCAGGAAAAGAATTCAACAAACGAACATCTGGCTTTAGTAAAGGGTAGCTGGACTTCCGAAGAGCCAGTGATGGTACGGGTGCACTCTTCCTGTTTTACAGGTGACATCTTAGGTTCTTTACGTTGTGATTGTGGAGAACAACTGCATAAGGCAATGCAGATGGTGGAACAGGAAGGTAAAGGTGTGATCCTTTATATGAACCAGGAGGGTAGGGGAATCGGCCTTCTTAATAAATTAAAAGCTTACAAACTGCAGGAGCAGGGAATGGATACTGTTGAAGCAAATCTTCACCTTGGATTCCAGACGGATCAAAGAGATTATGGTGTTGGTGCACAGATACTGCGATACCTCGGTGTAACTAAAATGAGATTGATTTCAAATAATCCACGTAAACGGGTGGGACTTATTGGCTATGGATTAGAAATAGTAGACAACCTGCCTATCAAAATACATTCGAACCCTCACAATGAAAAATACCTACAGACAAAGAGGGATAAGCTAGGACATGAGTTGTATTGAGATGTTTAACGTTTAAGGTTTAAGGTTTCAGAGTTTTGTTATACCGCTATCAATTTTAAGATTCATCGTGTAACACTTACCGGTGGCAATGTATCAACAGTAGGTTTTTTGTTCTTTCTTCCAAAGATGAATTCCCAAATGTTATCGAATTCCTTATTATAGGACAGACTGGTTCCATAGCGTTTAGTTGTGGGGCTGCCGGTAGTGGGATTTCCATATAAATAATCAATATTCTGACGGTAGAAGAAAGTAGCCCTAACGGTTCCGGTTTGGTTCAATAGGATCTCCAGGGTTACATCCGGTAGCAATTGAATACTCTGTTGAAGATTGTTTTGTAAGGGTAGGTCAAAGGTGCCACCCACGGTGAATATTGCCCTGTTGTTGAAGAATGATCTTCCGAGACTAATGTTTGACGCTACTGAAGGTAACTGGTTGAACATCTGAATGCCTCTCGCATTTGGGTTAACGAGATTGGGATTATAAAGTGATCCACTAAAATTCAATGTGAGCTTATTGCTACTCAATACTTTTGAAAGTGCCTGGTTAATCTGGTTATTTAATACATTAAAGAACAATCCTGAAAAGGTGTTGTATGTAAGTTCTTCAAATGGCAGCAGTGATTGAGAAGTCTCAACAGGGGCAAAGCTGTTCATGACAATCAGGTAAGTCACCTGCTTATTCATATCATTTAAGTTGTTCTCGATCTGCTGAATACCAAAAGCAATACAGGGGTGATTGGTGATCTGCGTATTGGAGGGAAACTCCAACTTAAAATTAAAATTCGGATGGAAAAGGTCACCGGTAAGAGTAGCCGCAACATTTACATTTTCCCTCATCCGGCCAAGGTTTGTTAACACTTCCTGGTCATCACATCCTGTTAGCCGTGATGCTAATGGAGCATAGTTTACTTTTTCAGCTGTATAAAGAGCTTCCAGGTGCACCTTGGCATCATACGGATCTCTTTCCCATTTAATATAGTTATTAGCTCCCTTACGCAGTACAAAAGGTTTCTTGAATACAGCCTGGAAAGTAAAGAGGTAGTTTCCTTCATCTATATTGTACTGACCATTTAAAGTCAGGGGTGCAGAAGTCCCGGATGTTATTGTAAGATCACCTGTGCCCTTTCCACGGATCACATCGCCGGTCAGTTCATCAAGGATGACTTCTACATTCACTTTAGGAGTTGGGATCATGTGAATATTATACGTAAGGTTAGTCCCGGTTCCCCTGAGTTCTGAAGTAGTCATCTCACGGCCATACTTTTTTTCTACCATGAACTGAGCCTGGCCAGTTTCCCTGCTGCGGGATGGTGGCAACGTTACATAAGAACTATCCCTTGTGGAATTAGTTTCTGAACCTTTGATATTCACATCCATGAAAAGGTCATCTTCACGTCCTATCAAAGTAAAACTCGCTGTGCCAAATACGTGACCATAAAAGGTTTGGTTTTCCTTATAAGTAGTATTTAGAATCTCCACACTTGGTGTAGTGGTTACCACAGAAATATCATACTTCATGTCTTTGAAACCATGATGTTGTATGGTTCCATTTGCCACTGCCTTTCCACCGAGACGATCCTGCAGCCTTACATTGTTTATTTCGATTAGGTCCTTTTTCAATTCCACATCCGTGTCTTCGATGCGATAGGCTACATTGGTGAAGTTTACGGTAAAACCTGCGTCATGAAGGTGCACTTTTGCCAGGTAGTCCTGGTGCTTCCCATCGCCTACTATGTTGACTTCACCACTTGCATAGCCTTGCATGTTAGATACTATAGTACCAAGATAATTTTCGAGGAACTTTATTTGAAAGTTTTGTGGTCGAAGAGTAATGCGGTTTTGGAAATTGGTTGTGTCCCGCAGCTTTAAGGAAATATCGAAATCTATTTTATGTTCAGTATCCAGGTTGTTACCTCTACCTGTGAGAAGACCTGTTTTCCCGTTGTAGTTTAAACCTATTACTACCTGGCCTATGGAGTCATTATTGAATCTCATCTCACTGCCTTGCAGATTAGTGGTCACATTGAATTTCTGCGTTGGATCTTCAATAATTATATCGCCTGACAGAGCACCTTCGATACGTTCACTCTTTGTTAACAATGGGGTAAGATCGCCGAGGTTTAAATTCTGCAGTGATATATGGAGATCATTCCAGTTGCCAATGGCAGAAGGAACCGTTTGTACAACGATTTGCTGTTGTGATTCTTTCAATACTAATTGTCCCTGCACAACGGTATTGCGCCTGAAGTTCAATTCTCCGCCTTGTTCAATAGTCCAGGTCTTACCATTTAACACGAATGTGGAAGGGTTAACAATCACAGAGGCTCCATCACTAAATGTTTTAATCTGTGCCGACAAGTCTGCCTGGTTGATTGCCTGGTTGGAAGTGGTTTTAATATTAATGTTCGAAATGTCATTCTGCGCTTCAATTGTAAATGTGGTCTGGGGGAATATAACATTGCTGTCAATAACTGCATCGAGCACCTTACCTGTCAGTATTAACTTCTGGAAGTCTCCCCTTCCGTTCACTTGTACATTGGAAAATTGATATTTCTTATAGCCGAATTGTGGTACGTCCGCATCTATAGTCATATTGTTGGCCGATACATCAAGTGAGCCAACTATATGAGAATTATTAAATCCGCTTAGATTAGGGTCAATAAGCTTTACATAATCTTCTACTGAGCCTGTAGTGATATCAAAAGTGAACTTCTGTGGTTTTACATGGGCAGGTACTTTTATGTAAGAAGGATAATAGCGGTTAAGAAACAAGGTAAAAGCATTCGGCAGGGAGGCGAGGTCGAAATTGCCCGTAACGGTAGCATCAAATTCATTAGAACGGACCCTCAACGTCCTTACTCCATTAATATAGTTGGCATATACATTAAGAGAATCAAAGGAAAGCCGGGTACCATTATGATAAACGTTGGCGTTACTGATGCGGGCGTTGCCAAGGATGTCTGCTATATTGCTTCCCTGCATGTTTAACTTGAAATTGCCGCTTAGCCTTATATCATCTTTTGTAAGTTGAAGTTCCTTTAAGTTGGCCTTCACCACTTCTGCAGTTGCATCAAACAAAGGTTTACGGCCACTCAGGTCAATTAAACCGTTTAACCGGGCGTCTGCATTGGGATCTTTAATAGTGAATTCACCATTAAACTTTCTTTTATTAAAAGTTCCATTAGCAGTGATGTTCTGGTAAACATAATCATCATAGCGAAAACGGCGGACAACTCCATTGATCTTCATGTCCATTGTCTTCCAATTGAAACCTTTTCCTGCCACAGTTCCATTGAAATCAACAATTCCCAGGTGAGAACTATTAACAAATTGCCCTAGCTGAAATCCTGCGGTCGATATCTTCCCCGAATAGGAAGGTTCCCCTCTAGAAGGGAATTTCATGTGAATATCTGTTGTGAGGGCACCCAGACTGGTTTGTATAGTGCCGTAGCTGACGAAATCATTTATAAAGCCGGTGTAAGTCCCGGTAAAATTTATATAAGAAAGCCTTTTAAGGTTAGGAGTTTCAATGTTCTTCAGAGAAGGAATGAAACTTACCATGTCGGCATAGTTAGTTTGCAGTTGTTGTGCTTCAACATTAATTAGCGTTTTGTTTATATCAGGCAACCCAACAAGGCTTACATTACCCCTTAAGTGACTATTATTTCCAGCCCATAGATCAAGGTTATTGGCTGATAGTCCATCAACTGTTCCTTTTACATGACCATTAATGCGGATGGACTTTTTCCAACTATTAATACCAGGGGCAAAAAGAGCAATATCATCACTGGAAAGGATTGAGTTGTGGAAGTTAGCATCCAAAGTAACTTCATGGATGAAGTTGTCCAGGCTTTTGATGCTCTTGTACCGCATGGCAAAATAAGGTCCAAGTGTACTACGATTGGTTTGCAGAGTAAGATTCTTAAATATCAAACCACTTGGAAGCATAGTAAAATCGGTATTTAATTTTCTTACTACAAGGCCACTTCTTTCTCTTGCTGACAATTTGATATTTGCTGTTATAGTATCGGTTCGTAACTGAAAGTTGGTGATAGCTGCATTAAGGCGACTGAAATCAATATGTCGTGAATCAAAATATTTTACGGTAGCAGTTTCTGTCCGGTTATTAAGTATAAACCTACCATCGTTTACATCAATGGTATTGACTAAAACCTTCCAATGATCATTGGATGTAGTTTTTTTGGGTTTATACTTGCCCGTGTAACTATAAGTAGAAAAATATGGAGTATCCAGGGTAACGCCGTCAAGGTTTACCAACTGCTCACTAATACTAAGGTCATTAACATTGAAGTCTGCACCGCCTACTTTAATGGCTAAGTTGCTTCCAAGCCAGGCATCTTTTTGAATAAAAGCTACATTATCCAAAACAATTTTCTTTAGGTGGAATTTAATGCCAGCTTTTTTTTTCTTCGGCTTCCCTGAAGGAGAAGAGAAATAATCAGAAAGGAAATTGTAATTCCATATGGAGTCAGTTCGGTTGAAATTCACAACTGCATTTTTCAGACCTATGTACTTCAGGTCAGCAGTATCTTTAAAAAAGAACCAATCTGTAATGCGCACCCGTACCAATCCGGCGGAAAGAAGAGTGTCTTTATTCTGATCTTCCACATACACTCCCTTCAGATCCATACGATTGAAAAGGGTAAAACTTACATGGTTGATGTTGATCTTAGTCCTGAGGTCTTTAGATAAGCGGCCGGTGATCTGTTTCGCTACCCAGTTTTGTCCCCATTCAGTTTCAATAAAAGCTATAGTAAGACAGAACAAGACAAGGATGGCAAGAATAATGCTTAGAGATATTTTGGCAAAGTTCCTCAGGGTTGAATGAATTTATGTGTAAAAGTAGTTAATCAGCAGTTTAGACGGTGTTTCATTGAGAGGGTTAAATTCAAAAAAGTGAAAGATTCAATGCTTAAATTGTTAAACCTTTGACAGGATAATTCATCTGGAAAGTTATGATTAGAAATTTTTCATTGGCAATACATGGAGGAGCGGGCACTATATTGAAGAAAAATATGACCCGTGAAGCGGAAAAGATTTATAAAGAATCGTTAGTTGAAGCTCTTGAAAAAGGATTTGATATTCTTAAAAATGGTGGAACTTCCCTTGATGCTGTAGAAGTGACGGTAAAGGTGCTGGAGGATAATCCTCTCTTTAATGCAGGTAAAGGTTCCGTATTTACAAGTGATGGTAAAAATGAGATGGATGCGGCAATCATGGAAGGCAGTACGTTGGCTGCCGGAGCGGTGGCACAGGTTACCAATATTAAAAATCCAATCAGCGCTGCCCGTGCAGTAATGGAGAAAAGTGAACACATAATGATGGTTGGTAAAGGGGCTGAGCAGTTTGCACAGCTATATGGACTTCAGATAGTTGATCCTTCCTATTTTTTTACCCTGGAAAGATGGGATGCTTTACAAAGAGTAAGAGCAGAAGATCCTTCAAAAACTGAACTTGATCATGATAACAGGGAACAGGTAAAGATTGCTATTCAAAGTCAAAAGATTGGAACGGTGGGCGCGGTGGCTATTGACCTGGAAGGGAAGCTGGCATCAGCAAGTAGTACCGGGGGTATGACCAACAAGAAATTTGGACGTGTGGGTGATTCTGCCATTGTAGGTGCCGGTATTTATGCTAACAGGGAATGTGCTATAAGTTGCACCGGGTGGGGGGAATTCTTTATGCGGCTTTGTGTAGCAAAAACAGTTTGCGACCTTGTTGAATACAAAAAATATAGTTTGAAAAAGGCAGCAACAGAGGTTATTATGAAGCAACTTCCTGCTTTAGGGGGGGATGGTGGACTGATAGCTGTGGATAGCAAAGCTAACGTGGTGATGCCTTTTAGTACAGAAGGTATGTACAGGGGATTTATAAAGAATAATGGGAAAGCTGTTGTTGATATTTATACCGACCGTCTTAAATGATCATATATGACTAAGCTTCCGATTAATATTATTAAGCGGGGTTGGAGGGCTGAAATATTCATTTCTTATTAATAATAGACAGGTAATAATCAATTTTTTCCTGGTTGGCCTTTGCTTTCCATAGCAGGTATAAGTTGCCGGCAATAGCCTTTGATGAATTATATTTTAATGCATTTTCAAAAGCTTCAATAGCCTGGTCAGGTTTATTGAGTATTAGATATAAGGCACCTAAGTTACCATAGGTTAAAAAATAATCAGGATTGTATGAACGAAGACATTTTCGGAAATAATCTTCTGCTGCTGAATAATTCTTTTCGTTTTTAAAAGAAATGTATCCAAGGTTATGGAGTGCATAATAATTTTCCGGATCTTCATCAACTACCTTAGAGAAAATGATCTTTGCTTTATTGATCTCATTTAAATTCAGGTGACTCCTTGCCCATGAATTAAGATACCACGGATAAGTCCTGATACCACCATTCGCCCGGTAATAAGCTTCACATCCGCTAAAATATTTTATAGCTTTCCTGTAGTCACCCTTATCATAAGCACCTTTCCCAGCATTCATTTGGTCTATCCATTTTTTATCTTCAGCCTTTACAGGATTTACATTACCAGGTTCCCTTTTTTGTTCTTTTCCTACTCTTGCATATAAATATGAAATGCTGTTGTTAATATCATCATCGCTTCCATATTTTTTAGCTTCCTCATACGATGTTAATGCTGCGGGATAATCCTGCAACATCAGGTAAGAGCTTCCTAAGTTTTTATAAGTGGTAAAAAGATTCGGAGAGTTTGCCTTGAGTGCACGGTTAAAATATTCGATAGCCCTCCGGTAGTTTTTTTCTGTGTATGCTATAACACCGAGCTTTGAAAGCGGGTAGAATAAATGTGGATTCTCGTTTGCTTTAATAAGATACTTTTTAGCAGTTGCGGTGTCTCCAAGAAACAAAAAACAATCTGCCAGTCCCTGTACAAATGTTGGAATAGAAGCTCTGTTTTCTAAAATAGACAATCCTCTCTCGTATTCAGTGGTAGCTTTTTTAAAAAGCAACATAGCTCTGTCTTTGGATTTTTTGTTTTTTGCAGAATCATTGAGCAGTTCAGTTGCAAAGAGTCTCAGGTCATCTCCATAGAGAACATGGGTCCTCCAGCTTTCGGGCGCGTTCCTTATTCCGGCTTCACCCAGCGTAAGGTTATCTTTCCATACTCCTGATTGTGCATAGGTCTTTAATCCAAATAGTATTGTGAGAAGGAGTACAGGTACTGCTAATACACTCGCCTTAACCTGCTTTTTAAATAATTTGTTCAGTTGGTATAATCCATAAACTACTGCCATGCAATAAGCCAATGAAGGGATGAACATGAAACGTTCGCCTATAGTAGATCCAATAGTTATAGCTGGGAATAAATTGGAATATATGGAAAATGTTACCAGGTAAAACAAGATGATAAAAGGAAGAATAGTTCTCTTCCTGGAATTCTTTATAGCATAAAACGCCAGGAAAAAGAAAAACAACATACTCGCAATTACTCTGAAATCAGAAATACTTTTAGCTGTAATGTGGTCAATCGAGTAATCCCACGACAGAGGATGTGGAAATACCAGGAGCCTGAAATAATACAAGTATATATATAAGTTGGTAGCCCAACGATCTGTTCCGCTCGTGCCGAAGATTACATTGTTCAATATGTTATTGTAAGTTGGAGAAGGTGCGGAAAGAACCATCTGCCTTAATAGCAAGTATAACGCTGCTGCAATAACAAAGGGAACAATATGTTTTAAAGATGAAATAAATGTTTCATTAAGGAAAATATAGGCAATGATATACACAATTGCAACAAAGGTGATCGCTTCTTCTTTAGACAGGAGGGCAATAAAAAACAGAATTCCTGTAATCACCTGGTGTATGGCATTTAAGTTTTTTGAATAGGAAAGCCACATGAGTAGAGAACCGAAAGCAAATAACGAGCAGAGTAGTGTATCACGGCTTTTAACACTTGCGACTACTTCTACATGCAAGGGGTGAAAAGCATAAAGAAGTAGTATTAATAAGGGTACAACCACCGGGACCTGTTTTAAGCGGAAAAGCTTTACAAGAGTGACACCAATTATAAGAAGTACAAAGAAATAGAGTACAACATTAATCCTATGGCTAATGTCTGGTTTAAAATCTCCTGCTAACTGCTTCTCTAAGGCAAAGGTGAATAGGGTAAAGGGCCTGTAAGTACCCGAGTTTGTAGGAGCAATATCCAGGAAATTTCCACTGCCGAAGTTGAAGAGGTCACTTACATTGTTTAGCCCCTTCTTAGTGGCGTTATTGTAATAAGTGTACATCCCATCATCCGCACTATATTTATAATTGATGCTTGGAAAATAAATGGCAGTTCCGGCGAATGCTATAAATATCACCCAACTTAAGTAATGTGTTTTAAGTCTATTGAATAATGAAGTTTTTCCAGGAGTATAAAGTGATTCTTGGGGGCTTGCCGGGAACTTCTTACTGAAATTTGCAGTTTCTTTTGGTTGATGGCCGATCATAACAACAGTTTAGTAATGAAGCAGGACTTTCCTGCAATTCGTTTACTTCTTATTGTTCATCAAAGGATAAGGGTCATGGAGTGTATGATTCTGCCGCTAATTTGACACAATTATACATCCTGCTTTAAAGATAAGCGCTGAGCTGAAAAGAAATTATGACTATTATTATTTGGCAATAAAATATCCAAATCTTGTTTTCAGCCTTTGACCCAAATTATTCATATAACTATATGACTGGGATGATGTTTGTCACCGATATGAGTCATTAAGACATCCTGTTTACGCCGGCAAAAACTTCCTCCGTAACCCTTCAATCTGCTCGTTGGTGATAGGTTGCATGGCACCTAGCGAAGCGCTCATCACCAGTGATATAGCACTGAATTCAGCTACTTCAAGCCTATCAAAAGTTTGTAACAATTTATCTCCTGTTACAAGCACTGCATGGTTTTGAATGAATACGGCCGTTGTATTCTTTGACAGTAATTTTGGAATTGTATTATTACCACTAAAATGATTACCAAACGGTACAAATGGAACATCCTGCAGGAAGATCCAACTCTCGGGGATCGTTCTAACATCAAAGTTATTCCCTGTCACACCAAATGCCATCAGGTAAGATGATTGTGTAAGTATGATCGAGTTTATTTCCGGATGTGAATTATAGATTTCCTGCATCAGGTAAACCACACGGCTTGGTAATTTTCCCGGCTCTCTTTGATTATCCCGGATCTGCACTATATCTTCCACGTTCATGTCCCACCGGTTAATATTTGTGGGAGTAATCAGGAAGTCATTTCCTCTCCATCTAACTGATACGGTGCCATAGGTGCTGATCATCAATCCCTGGTTACACGCCCTGTGCACAATTTCACAGATCTCCTTTCGGATAGCTCTTTCATCTGAAGGGTGCTCCACGGTTTTCATCTCCGGCATCAGCACCGGAACCTGCTCTTCAAATGAGTTGATTTCCGCGTCTGTTAAATAAGTGGGCTTGCCTATACGGCTCGCATTAATGATGGTTCTTGCTGAAAATTCAAATGTTTCAAAGCGTTGAAAAGCATCTAACAGGTTAATGCCCCCAACGACAGTACCATGATTCTCCATAATCACGGCATTAAATCCTTTTTCAAATTCACTGGCTATCTTTTCTCCTAATTCTTCACTTCCAGGGAGAGCATAAGGGGCATACCCAATAGGTCCACATATGTATTTAGCTTGAGGGATGATATTCGTATTCGGCATATCCCTTACAATACTAAAGGATACTAATGCTGGAGGGTGAGCATGGATAATAGCTTTCAGATCCGGACGGGTCTTATAGATAGCTCTGTGGAAGGGGAACTCAGAAGAGGGCTTGTGTAAACCTTCAATGGTTCCGTCGTTTCTTACGCATACAATATCTTTGGCGGTCAGTGATCCTTTATCTACTGCGGAAGGAGTCACCCATATGTCTCCATTTTCATCGATGATCGAAATATTTCCCCCGGAAGTTGTCGTCAACCCTCTTTTATAGATCCTGCTGATAATATTCGTGATCTGATCCCGTGGGTGCATCAGGATTGTATCTATACTGTGCATTAGGTACCTCTTTTTAGAACTGCAAAGAAAATAATACTTGAAATGCTGACAATCCTGAACAGTGACGATAGGGAATAGTGAATGGTCAATAGTGAATGGTCAATAGTGAATAGGTGTCAATTCTCTAAAAAAGGTTGACCTTTTTCTCTCTAAAAATATACCATTGGGCATACAGGATCCTGAGTCTAGGTTTCTGGTAAAAGCTCAAGTCGATTATATATCGTCTTGAGCTTTTGATTACCATCGGTGTATACTATCACCTTCGGCCTGTTCTGGTAATTCAAATTTACTATTGTCTTTTCG
>JBLNAY010000042.1:0-14644 GCA_050259715.1 Candidatus Dadabacteria bacterium | reverse complement strand
GCACAGAATAGAGGGTTCGCCTGTTGCCCGTGGTATCGGGGAGAGACACTTCCGGTGCCGGGTTGCCCATGATATTGGCCATAAGGCTATATGCCCTGTCGGTAATCATCTTCTTACCTTTTTCAGCAAGCCAGGGATAGTCCTTCTGGGAGAAGTATTTTTCAAAAAGGTGGACGAAGACAGCGTCTTCCCACATGTATTTCTGGTTATAATAGCGGTTGATGAATTTTAAAAGCAGGAACTTCTGCATTTCCGGGCTGGCGCTGGCATACCCGAGCATCCAATCCATTTCTTTAATGACGGAATCGGCGGCGGGGTAAACCAACTGGTCGAAGTATTTATCTATTCTCGACTCGAAGAAAGGAGTACGGGAAAGGCGGTCGTCAAAGAAGTTGACTCCATCCCAGTAGTGAGCTTTGAAGTAGTGATAAGCAAATAAGGAATCCTTTTTAGCGGCAGGGTCATCCTGTGGCACTTCCGGTTCCTTCATGGCATTTAGGAGTGCCGTGAGTAAACTATTGGGTTCGCGGTTCATGAGGTCCATCCTATAGTCCCTGATGTTTTTGTTTACCGCATCTACTTCCTTGAGCAGTTTCAGGGAATCAGCTACGGGCATGCCGGGTTTCTTTTTGGCCATCAGGTTATCTATCTCCTTTCCAAACTTCATCATTGTTTCGCCGTATTGCTTGAAAGCAATATTCTCAGGCGAATTGATGAACTCCCGCTTTTCAAGGCGGGCGGTATCGGCGATAATTGAAAACTTTTGACTCTTATCAATGAGGAACTCGAAATTGTGCGCCTTGTCGGGGTAAGCTATTAAATAAATACCTCCGCCGAGGTTCTCCTTGCCGGTAAATACAGCTTCACTCTTCTCGTTGACCTTCACGGAATCAATAACGGGTACTTGCTTGCCGTTGTAGTTGCCGAGGTAAATGAACTCATTTTTGAAAGGCTTCAAAGTCACTTTGATCTCATAACCTTTTTGGGCATAAGACAGTGATGCCGATAGCAGCAGGATGGCGACAGGGATATATTTCATAAGAATTATAGGTAGTAAAAATAAATGAAATGTGAGGTCGGAGTGGTTAAAAAGTTGCAAAGAAGGGGGAGAAGAATGAGTGATGAGTGATCAGCGATGGGTGGACGGAAAGGTTGAGAGGTTAGTATTTTTGAAGATTCAGAAGAAAACAATCACTGTGATTACTAAACTGTCTAAACTCCCTAAACTTCATAAACTCGAGTCAATAGGCTGCAAAGGGGTATCCTCAGGGTTCCCATAGGGTTTGTATAGGGTTTGTATGGAGTTAGTATGGAGTTAGAACGGCTTTACCCCCTGCAAACTCAATACAGACCTCATTCTTAAGCCATGCATACCATATAGATACTGGTTACCAGGTGTTAGAAGAGGTTTCCGGTAAAGAGGGTTAGCTATATCTCCTATTCCTTTCAATCCTGTTAATCATGAACCATTCATCATGGTAAAAATGAGGTAAACACTACTTTTACGCCTTGAGAAAGAACAAAAATATTGTGCTGCGGGAGGTGCTGGTAGAAAATTATGCAGCTGAAGGCAAATCCCTGGCAAGAAGAGATGGTAAAGTGATCTTCATCGAAAACGTGGTACCCGGCGACATTGTAGATGTGCGATTGGGCAAAAACAAGAAGGACTGGGCAGAAGGCTATCCGAGTTATTTTCATTCCTATTCCAAAGAAAGGGTGCAGCCTTTTTGCGAGCATTTTGGTGTTTGTGGTGGCTGCCAGTGGCAAATGCTGCCCTATGACAAACAATTACAATATAAACAACAGCAGGTTTTTGATAACCTAACCCGTATTGGCAAGATAGCCTTACCGGAAATGCTGCCGATTTTGGGAGCCAATGATACCCGCTTTTACCGAAATAAGCTCGAATACACCTTCAGCAATAAAGAGTTTACCGTTGATAAGCCAAGGAAGGATAATGCAGAGAATCTCTCTTTTGAAGAGTCAGAAGGGGCTGAAAATAAAAAGCCTGGAGTACTGGGTTTTCATGCAAGAGGTTTTTTCGATAAGATAGTGGATGTAAGGAAATGCTGGCTTCAGCCGGAGCCTACTAATGAGATCCGGAATGCTGTAAGGCAGTTTGCCATTGAAAAGGGTTACACTTTTTATGATTACAGGGAGCACCGGGGATTATTGAGAAACCTGTTATTCCGGATATGCACAACGGGAGAGGTGATGGTGAACCTGGTCTTTGGTGAAGACGATAAGCAGAAAAGAACAGAGATCCTGTCGTTTATTGATAGCAGTTTTCCATCCATTACCACGCTCCTCTATACAATAAACCTCAAGATGAATGACTCGCTGAACGACCAGGAACCTATTGTGTATAAAGGTGAAGGATACGTGATGGAGCAACTGGAGGATTTCAGATTTAAAATAGGTCCTAAGAGTTTCTTTCAAACCAACTCCCGGCAGGGCGAAACTCTGTATAAGGTGACACGGGATTTTGCTGAACTGGATGGCTCCCAGGTAGTTTATGATTTATATTGCGGCACGGGAAGCATTGGTATTTTCTGTAGTAAATCGGCCGGCAGGATCGTTGGTGTTGAAGCTATAGAGGAGGCGGTGAATGATGCCAGGGAGAATGCCCTGCTGAATTCTATCAGTCATGCGGAGTTCCTTGCGGGTGATGTGGTGGATATTTGTACGGATGATTTTTTCAATGCCCATGGAAAGCCGGATGTGATCATTACTGATCCGCCGCGGGCGGGCATGCACCCGAAGTTGGTAGAAAAGATACTGGAGATAGAAGCGCCTATGGTAGTATATGTAAGCTGTAACCCTGCCACACAGGCAAGAGACCTTGCCCTGCTGGACACCAAATATAAGGTGACAAAGGTGCAGCCCGTAGATATGTTCCCTCACACACTTCATATAGAAAATGTAGTGCAGTTAAAAAGAAAATAGATAGGAAGGATGAGCAATTTTAAATACTATAGACCGAACAATTTTCCGCCGATCATTAAAAATCTCGTTATTATAAACGTGCTGGTATGGCTGGCACAGGTAGCCCTTGACAAACAAATTGGTCTTACCGATATCCTGGCACTTTACCCGCTGGATTCCCCTGCGTTCAGGCCCTACCAGATTGCCACCCATATGTTTGCACATGCAGCTTATGGGCCGGGTGGTATTGTCTTCTATCATATTCTCTTCAACATGTTCGCCCTGTGGATGTTTGGAAGGATACTGGAAAATGTATGGGGTGGAAAGCGGTTTTTATTGTTTTATTTGATTTGTGGTGTCGGGGCGGCAGTCGTTCACCTGGCGGTTCAACACTTTACCGGTGGAGGGGAAGCGGCAGTAGGTGCATCGGGAGCTATCATGGGTATTTTAGCTGCTTTTGCTTTTTTGTTTCCTAACACTGAATTATTTATATTGTTTATCCCTTTTCCTATCAAGGCAAAATGGGCGATAATCGGGATGGTGGCCATAGACCTCTTTGGAGGTATTACCAATTATAGTGGCGACAATATTGCGCATTTTGCTCACCTTGGAGGCGCACTAACTGGTTTCCTGATGGTGTTAATTTGGAATAAAACTGATAAGAAAAGGTTTTATTAAATGGCAGATAAATTGCATTTTGAAAATCATGAGCTATTATCAACAGCGGAAAAGGTCCGCTCTCTCCATAGGACAAGATGGCAACGCTCTGACATTATTAATTGCTATCAATTTAATAGTCTTTGCTATACTGGCTTTTATCAAAGTTGTTTACTATTTCAGCTTTGGTGATGAAGGTGTAGCTGCTTTTAATAAAGACATTTTCCAGTGGGTGACTTTGCCCGCCGATCCCGGAAAATTTATTACCCGTCCATGGACACTGCTGACCCACATGTTTGTGCACGATACCAGCTCCGTTTGGCATATCCTTGCCAATATGCTTTGGTTGTGGGCGTTTGGTTATATTTTACAGGATCTTACCGGCAGTAAAAAGATAGTTCCCATATTCCTTTATGGAGCTTTCTTCGGTGCCCTAGCTTATGGTTTAGCCTATAATCTCATTGGGCCTTTAAAAGCTGAAGTGTCCTATGCGCAGGCTTTCGGAGCTTCTGCCGGGGTGATGGCCATAGCTATTGCCGCAACAGCCCTCGCACCCAATTACCGGATCTTCCCTATGCTCAATGGTGGTATCCCCATTTGGGTGATCACGATCATTTATCTTATCATAGACATGGCTACTATCCCGGTGAACAACCCTGGTGGACATATTGCTCACCTGGCAGGTGCGGCAGGTGGTTACCTGTTTGTACTTTCTTTGCAGAGAGGCCATGACTGGGGTGGATGGATGAATGATTTCTTCGATTGGGTAAATAATCTTTTCAACCCTGATAAGCCGGGTACAGCGGCACATCAAAGAACCAAGCTGTATTACAAGAGCAATGTTGAGCCGTATAAAAAAACTACCACAGTAACACAGCAACGCATAGATGAAATTCTCGATAAGATTTCACAAAAAGGCTACAGCTCCCTTTCAGAAGATGAAAGAGAAATGCTGAAGAGAGCCAGCCAGGAAGACCTCTCCTGAACCTTCCAGTAGCTATCTTCTGTTTAGAAGGAAACAATTGCTCGGTTTATTCGTTTATTTTCGTGTAACTCTGTTTTTTAAATGGCGGCTGCATACAGACGAATAACCAGGACTATTTTTCTTATCCTAAATATTCTTGCTTCAGTAACCTTCCTGTTGGCATGCCTTGCTCCTATACTGAACCCTGTAAAATGGTGGTACATTTCAATGCTGGGTTTGGGTTTTGCCTTTATCATTATTACCCTTCTTGCTTTTATCCTTTTCTGGCTGGTATTTAAACCACAATATATTTTGATCTCTCTTATACCTATGCTGATCGGGTGGAAGAGCATATCTGTCTTCTTTGGTTTTCATACCACCTATACCTTCAACTATACCAAGGATCCAAAATCACTGCGTGTAGCCCACTGGAATGTTGCCCGCTTCGTTGAATGGAAAAGGAATAATAATAAGGGTAGCCAGGCAAGGTTGAAGATGATGGATGTGTTGAAGCAGCAAAATGCCGATGTGATCTGCCTGCAGGAGTTCTTTACCTCCACAGACTCGATCTATTATAATAATCTGGATAACATAGTGACTAACCTCGGTTATCCTTATTATTACTTTGCCTGGACTGATGACGGTTACAAGCAATGGTTTGGAAATATCATCTTCTCACGCTTCCCGATCATTGATTCCGGTAAATCTTATTATAAAGGCAAATATCCGGAAACGCTTCTTTACGCTGATGTGAAGTTTAATGATGATACCGTACGGATCTATACCACCCATTTACAATCATTACATTTTCAGAAAAAGGACTTCCAGAAAATTGAAGAAATAACAGATGAGCAGAAAGATATTGTTGAAAATTCAAGAGGTTTATTCAGTAAGGTGCGAAGGGGTATGGCTTCGCGGGCGCAGCAGGCGGATTTAGTGAAAAAAGAGATTTCTAATGATCCTTATCCCACCGTTTTTACCGGCGATTTTAATGATGTTCCTAATTCGTATGCCTACTTCACCATCAAAGATGACCTGTTTAAAGACGCCTTCCTGGAAAAAGGTTTTGGAGTGGGCAGAACGTACAATGCCATTTCACCAACACTACGGATAGATTTCATTTTCACGACAAAGGATTTCCAGGTCCGCCAGTTTAACCGTGTAGTGAAGAATCTTTCCGACCACTATATGTTGGTTGCGGACGTGCAACTCGCAAAGGATAGCCTCAGTATAAAAAGGAGAGAGCCTAAGGATTCAACGGGTAATGATACAACAAAGTAGATCTGTTTTTCTCTATCTTTGAACGCATGATCATGAGTCAATACCATATTTGCTGTTGTTGTTAAGCTCTCCACTGAATTCACCCTATTCTTGTTTCTTCAATTTCACTTATGAGTCAATTAAAAGTTTACAATTCCTATATACGCGATAAAGAAGATTTTGTTCCGCTGGTGCCCGGCCATGTTGGTATGTATGTGTGTGGTCCAACAGTTAGTGGAGAGAGTCACCTTGGTCATGCACGGCCTTATATAACCTTTGATGTCATTTTTCGGTATCTGCAGAAGAGTGGATACAAAGTGCGTTATGTTCGTAATATCACGGATGCAGGGCACTTTGAAGAAGAAGGAAGAGAAGCTGAAGATAAGATCTCAAAAAAAGCGGTAATTGAGAAACTGGAACCAATGGAGTTAGTACAGAAATACACTAACCTTTTTCATTGGGCCATGGAGCAGTTTAACTGCCTTCCGCCAAGTATAGAGCCTACAGCTACAGGACATATTGTTGAACAGATCAACATGATTAAGGAACTGATCCGCACGGGGTTTGCGTATGAAGTAAATGGCAGTGTGTACTTTGATGTAAAGAAATATGCGACGGATCATGATTATGGAAAATTAAGTGGACGGGTGATTGATGATCTGCTGGCAACTACCCGCGACCTGGAGGGACAGGAAGAAAAAAGGAATACAGCTGATTTTGCTCTCTGGAAAGCAGCGCCGCCGGAACACATCATGCGTTGGGCAAGTCCCTGGGGTGAAGGATTTCCAGGGTGGCATATTGAGTGCTCCGCCATGAGTACCAAGTACCTGGGAAAGCAATTTGATATTCATGGAGGTGGTATGGACCTGCTGTTTCCGCACCATGAGAGTGAGATAGCGCAATCTACCATCTGCAATCATGTGCCTCCCGCACGTTACTGGATCCATAATAATATGATCACCATTAACGGCCGGAAGATGGGCAAGAGCTATAATAATGTGATCAAGTTAACGGAATTGTTTACTGGCAATCACCCGCTGCTGGAGAAGGCCTATACACCCATGACCGTTCGTTTTTTTATTCTGCAGACGCAATATCGCAGTACGCTTGATTTCAGCAATGAAGCCTTGCAAGCCTCTGAGAAGGGACTAAAGCGTTTGATGGAAGCCTATGAATGGCTTAAGACTGCTGAAATTTCCGGGTCAAGGGAAGCATCAGAGTCAGATAATAAAGTGACTTCGCTGTTAAGTGAACTGGATGAATTTATTAATGATGATTTCAATACTGCAAAAGTGTTGGCAAACATCTTTGAGCTGGTGCCGGTGATCAATTCACTTAAGGATAAAACTGTCCAATTACAAAGTACCACGGTGCAACTGCTCCAGTCAAAACTGCATGAATATGTAGAGGAGATACTGGGTCTGAAATCAGAGACGGCAGCTGAAACAGATAAACTGAAAGGAGTAATGGAAGTGTTGATCAATTTACGAAAAGAAGCACGTGCTAAAAAAGACTGGGCTACTTCGGACAGAATACGTAATGAACTGGCAGGGATAGGCATACAACTCAAGGATGACAAGGATGGGAATATTAGCTGGAGCGTATAAAACGTAAAACGTCAGACGTGAGAGGTGAAACGTCAGATGGAAATGTAACCCCTTCTACGCAACATTGAACATTAAACGATTCTCACCGCCCTGGTGATTTCTCTTTTCCCCGGAGGACCTGGAAGTTTGCTCACATTAAAACCAACTGCTTTTAGACTTCGTCTGACTTCACCCTTGCTCGAATACGTTACAAGAGTTCCTCCCGGAACTAGCAGGTGGTACATTTTAGCAAATATCTTTTCAGTCCATAAAGACGGTTGAACGGCAGGATCAAAAGCATCAAAGTAAATAAGATCGAAGCTTCCGATAGGTTCATAGGTCTCTATTGCTTTTTCCAATTTAAGGATAGTAAAAAAACTACTGATTGAAGTAATCTGCTCCCATGGAGCAGCATGAATATTCCTGAATAATTGCTTATGTCCAATTAGAACCGGGTAATTGAGTTCTGCCGTTTCGGCTGCAGTTAATGGAGTATTATCAATGCATGTATAATTAATTCGTATTTCCCGGCTGTCAGCTTCTATGGCTGTAAGGAATGCATTCAGGCCGGTACCAAAGCCCATTTCAAAAACATTGATACTTCCGGGTTTGTGTTGCACTATGATGTAGTGGAGACCTGTTTTGATAAATACATGCATTGACTCCTGTATGGCACCGTGAACAGAATGATACGTAACTTGTTGCTCCGGCAATGAGATAGTGTGAGAACCATCTTCGGTAATGATCAATTTTCTGTTCATTTGCACCATTAAGTTTAATTATGGACTATATCGCACATCTATCAAAAGACAAGAAACTGAAGAAACTCGTACAACAGGAAGAACCTATTGAACTGCGCTTCCATAAAAATATATGTCTCCGGTTGTGTGCGTCCATCATGAGCCAGCAACTCTCAACAAAGGTGGCAAAAGTTATTTACCATCGTTTTCTTGATCTATACAATGGTGAAGAACCCACCCCTGCGCAAATAGTAGATACACCTTTAGAGACATTGCGTGCTATAGGACTGAGTAATGCAAAAACTCAATACGTAAAAAACGTGGCCGTTTTTGCTATAGAACATAAGATCACTGATACAAAGCTGAAGAAAATGAGTAACGAAGACATCATTGATCTGCTTACCCAGATCAAGGGTGTTGGCCGGTGGACAGTGGAAATGCTGTTGATGTTCACTCTTGGACGGGAAGATGTATTTGCTATCGATGATTATGGAATACAGGTAGCGATGAAGAAATTGTACAAATTGGATGATAGTAATAAAAAAGAATTTCGGGAAAACATGCTGAAGATATCTTCCAAATGGATGCCCTATCGCACTTATGCCTGCCTGTTGCTATGGAGGTGGAAAGATAATGTTCCCGAAACGGCAGGAAAGAAACCAAAAGCAGCTGTCTGATTTCTGATCTTCATCACTTCTTCGCGTAGCGAAGAGCATCTGTGAAATAAAGAGTAGAAATGGAAAAGCTTGTTTAAGACCATAATGATCTTCATTAATTAGCAGAAAACTAGCCTTGAAAACACATCTGTGTAAATCTGTGTAATCTGTGAGAACACAACCCTACAAGATCACCTTCTCAGACCTCGAGAGCCAGCTTTCATCAATAGCTGCTCCCAGTCCGGGTGTGTCAGGAAGCTCAATAACTCCTTTTTCTTTATACTCCATACCTCCGATTACCGGGTCGTCTGTAAACATAAGCGGAGTATCAAAATCGCAATGCACGATATGATCATTTGCCAGGGCTAAATGTGCATTAGCAGTCATACCTAAACGTGATTCCATGAAGCCTCCCACCTGCATATGAATACCGGCCTTTGCTCCCAGTTCTGCAATCTTTAATGCTTTGTATATACCCGAGGACTTACCCAATTTAATATTAAACATCTGGCAGGCATTTAACTGTATTAATCGCTCGGCGTCATGTTCATCTCCGCAACTTTCGTCAGCCATAATAGGGATGGGAGACGCTTCAGAGACTTTGTTCAAGTCCATGAATCGCCATCTAAGAATAGGTTCTTCGCAATGTTCAATATTAAAATCACCCAGAGCCTGCAGGACAGGTATGGCCACTTCAGGAGTTTGCCATCCCTGGTTCGCATCCACACGCAACGGATGACCTGGGCCTATTCCTTCACGAATAGCCTTGATCCGTTCGATATCTTTTTCTTTTGTTTCTCCCAGTTTTACCTTGATGGCTGGGAAGCCTTCCTCTTTAAAGCGGACAGCATCTGCCTTCATCTTCAATGGATCACCTAGGCTCACTGTCATATCTGTTTCAAGGGTCTTGTTCTTTTCACCTCCAAGGAACTTATAAAGAGGAACCCCATTATGCTGAGCCGCTATGTCGTATAATGCCATGTCAAAGGCACTCTTGATACTGCTGTTACCATAGATGGTTTTATCCATGATGTTGATGCAGTTTTCTATTTCTAATGCATTCTGTCCTTTTAATACTTTACCAAAGTATTGACCAACTATAAAGCAGGTATCAATACTTTCTCCATTGATGGACATGTAAGGACTACACTCACCATAGCCGGTGCAACCATCCTGGGTCCTGATGATAACAATAATATTTTCAACTGAATTGACAGGCCCGAGAGAAATAACAAAGGGTTCTTTCAGAGGTACTAATAGTTTATAAATCTCAACCTGCTGAATACTGCTACCAGTCATGCTCAACTAATTTGCTGCAATTACGGAAAATTATTACAGATGATCTTCATGATGAAACACAAACAAAAAAAGCCATTACTAATTGTAATGGCTTTAGATGATTTTTTTCTTATGGCTATCTTCTTAAAGTGAGCTCCTGTATTATGTTTTTAGCTCCCCCCACTTTATCAATAACCCATAGCACATAACGGATATCAACATTGATGGTCCGGTTAAGGTCTTTGTCGAAGGCCATCTTGTGACTCAGGGCTTCATAGTTGCCGTCGAAAGCAAGGCCAATCAATTCGCCTTTCCCGTTGATAACTGGTGAACCCGAGTTACCACCTGTGATGTCGTTTGTAGTTATAAAGCAAGTCACCAGGTCATTTCTCTTCAGATCCTTATACTGTCCGAAATCTTTATTCTTTAACAACGTAACTGCGTTAGCAGGAAGATCAAACTCATAGTCTCCTGGTTTGTATTTTTCCAATACACCTTTTGCCGTAGTTACATAATCATAACGAACCGCATCTCTCGGGCTATAAGGCGCTACTTTACCATAGCTGACACGCATGGTGAATGTGGCATCAGGGTACATTACTTTGCCGGGATTCTGTTCGAGCACTCCTTTCATGTAAAGCCTTCCCCATTCGTTATTCTTTACAGTGAATTGTTGATAGAGCGGCAGGTATTTGTTTTGGTAGTTCTTCAGGAAGGTGCTGGCAAGGTTATAAGCAAGATCCTGTTGCAATGTTGTGGCGTCAGGATTACGAACAAACTCATTCCACTTTGCATCATTGAGGATAATAGTATTATTGAATATGGCATCCGCATAGGCCTGGTAAGTGGAAGGTTTATCCAGTGCGCCATAGTTGTTGCGGATGGCTTCATACAAACCAACTGGTTGCTGATCCTTAGGAATATCCTTGTAATACATCTGCAACACTGTAGCTACAATATTCTTATCAGATGGAGTGTTTTCTCCTTCCAGGAAATTTTGTCTTTGCCTGCTCACTGCATCTACTGCAGCTTTGATAGCAGCTGTTGAAGTTCCGGGCCTGGTTAACGCATTTTCAACTTGTTGCAGGCTGGTAGCAAAGGCCAGGAGCGAAGAACCGAAAATACCCTCATTAATATATACCCTGTGCATAGCATATGGTTTCCATGCATTATATGCGGCCTGCAGATCATTGAAGATGTTAGCATACTCCGGTTTGTTTTTAGCCCAGGCTATAAACTTCTCTTCCTGCTTTTTCTTCTGCCCGTACACGTCATATTTCAATAACTGTTCGGTCTCACCCTGGTAGAATTTCCAGTAGTTGGCGATACCTGCATAGTCAGAAGCCATCTTTAATCGCGTAGCGGGATCTTTCTTCATCTCTTCAAACATGTACTTCAATCTCATGTCGCGCAACTTCACCAATGTCGGATTATTCACATCAGTAGAAAGCTGGACGCCCAAGGAAGATTCATACCTGTTGGTTCCACCGGGATAACCATAGATCATGGCGAAGTCGCCTTCGTTTACACCTTTGAGAGATACGGGTAGGTACCATTTTGGCTTCATTGGAACATTATTCGGACTATACCTTGCAGGCTTGCCATCAGGGCTTGCGTACACACGGAAAATAGAATAATCACAGGTATGTCTTGGCCATTCCCAGTTGTCCGTATCTCCACCAAACTTTCCAAAAGCTTCCGGTGGGGCACCTACTAAGCGAACATCCCGGTAGTATTGATAAACAAAAGCCAGGAACTGGTTGCCTTTGAATAATGGGCTAATCCTGGTTTCAATGAATTTTGCTGTATCAGATAATCTCCTGTTTATAGATGCTAAAACAGCTGCCTGGCGGGATGCTCTTTCCTGTCCAGCCAATCCTTTAAGGGAGTCGTTCACTTCCCTGGTTACATCATCTATCCTCAATAAAAACTGGACGGATAAGTTGCCGCCGGGAATCTCTTCACCTTTTGTTTTTGCATAGAAGCCATTCTGAAGATAATTATGTTCCATCGTGCTGGCTCCGGCGATTACACCATAACCGCAGTGGTGATTAGTGAAAACAAGACCTTGAGGGCTTACCATTTCACCGGTGCAGCCGCCACCAAAGATGACCACAGCATCTTTCAGCGAGGGTTTGTTGATACTGTATAACTGTTCTTTTGTGAGCTTGAGCCCTTTCTTTACCATGTCATTATACACCTGTTGCCCAAGCAACAAGGGCAGCCACATACCTTCATCAGCAGCAGCTTTAAAAAGAAAGGACACTGTTAATAGGAGTGCCAGGAATAGTCTTTTCATAAATTACAAATTTCTCTTTTGAAGCTAAAAATAAGAATACATCAAAGATATGA
This sequence comes from Candidatus Dadabacteria bacterium, assembly GCA_050259715.1. Classification (GTDB taxonomy): domain Bacteria; phylum Bacteroidota; class Bacteroidia; order Chitinophagales; family Chitinophagaceae; genus Flavisolibacter. The sequence continues at coordinate 2,226 of JBLNAY010000042.1, read as the reverse complement.
TGAGATGTTGCCGTAAATTGTTGCACCAATTGCTTGATGATGAAAATCATTTTAAGACTTTCTTACGTCCTGTTACCCATTGTATTACTATTGCAGGCCTGTAAAAAATCAGATAATCCAACCAACCCGGAACCGCCAAAAATCCCCGGTTGTGCCACTAACCTGTTACCCGCTGCCAATGGCGTAGTCGGTACCGGGTCAACGATAACTCTTACATGGGGTGCTGCTTCAGGGGCCAATAGTTATGACGTTTACCTGGGAACAACCCCCACACCTACTACTCTTATAGGCTCCAATGTGACTAACAACACCATGCTTTATACAGTGCCTGCCACTAAAGACGTAACCTACTACTGGTATGTCGTCCCGAAGAATGCTAACGGCAGTGCTACCGGTTGTACCAGTAATATAACGAGTTTTACTTCAGCCGTTATCCAGGCACCTCCCGCTTTAGGTTTCCTGGTTGTTGGCTATTTCCCTTCCTACCGAAATATTGCCGATGTACCGGATATCAAATTCCGGATGTGCAATGTTGTGAATTATGCTTTTTTCTCAGTGAATAGTTCAGGGTTACTAACAGAAAACAATGCTGCCCTGGTACCGCTGGTAATAACAAAAGCAAAGACCAATGGAGCAAAGGTCATGTTGAGTATTAATGAAGCGGCAGCAGGTAATTTCCGGAACATGGCATCATCTGCTACAGGCAGAACTTCCTTTGCAAAGGACATCATGAATAGAGTAAGGCAGTATGGATTTGATGGTGTTGACATAGACTGGGAATATCCGACCACTGCTGATGGGTCGGATATCACTTATACTGCCCTGATGAAAGAGCTTTCCGATTCACTGCATCGCGATAGCAAATATTACCTGACAGCAGCCATTACACCTGGCAAATACGCAGGCGGAATAAGAGATGCCATCAAGTCAGAAGTATTTGCCTATGCAGACTGGTTTAATATTATGGCGTATGATGATTTTAGTACAAGCACATTGTACAAACACCATAGCGATTTTACGCTGGCAAGTACTTCTTTGAATTACTGGATAAATACAAGAGGAATGCCCAGGGAAAAAGCCGTATTAGGATTCCCTGCTTATGGCAGGCCCTCAGGTCTTACTCAAACCGGAACTGTACTTACCTATAAGGATATACTTGCAAAAGGAGGAAGTTCACAATCAGATTCAGCTATTGTAAGTAATGGAGCCTATACTAATTACATGATTTATTATAATGGTCAACCGACCGTTAAGAAGAAAGCTATGCTGGCCAAACAGCAAGGAAATGGAATTATGATGTGGGAAAAGTGGCAGGATGCAATGGATAATAACAGCCTCCTAAAAGCAGCTTGCGACACCTTAGGCCGACCCTATTGATTGAATCTGCAAGTGCCAGCAACAACCGAAAACTGAAAACCAAAAACCGTAAACCAAATTCTATCCCCCCAGGTCAGTAGCACTAAACGTATCTCCCTGCTTAATATCACCTGTTTCAAATCCCTTTTTGAACCAGTACATCCTTTGAGCAGATGTTCCATGTGTGAAGGTTTCAGGCACAGCATAACCTTGAGCTTCCTTCTGCAAACGGTCATCCCCTATAGCATTAGCAGCAGTTAAGGCAGATTCAATGTCTCCTTTTTCTAAAATGTTTTTACCCTGCTCATAATGAGCCCACACCCCTGCAAAGTAGTCAGCCTGCAACTCCATACGAACGGAGTATTTATTGAACTCTTCTTCGCTCACCTGCTGGCGCACCCTTGCCATCTTATCTGCTATTCCCAAAAGATTCTGAATATGATGTCCCACTTCATGTGCTACTACGTAAGCCATAGCAAAATCTCCCTGTACGCCAAAGCGGTCTTTTAATTCTGTGGCAAAAGATAGATCTATATAGAGCTTTTGATCACCCGGGCAATAAAACGGGCCTGTGGCTGCACTGGCATTGCCACAACCGGATTGAGTATATTGATTATATAGAACGAGGGTGGGTTCCGGGTATTCTTTCCCCAGCTTTGCCATTTGTTGATTCCAGACATCTTCTGTTTCAGCAAGGATCGTCGTTACAAACTTAGCTTCCTTGTCCTGCGCCGCCTGCTCCTGAGCAGACATGGCTTTTCCCTGGTTGGGCAAAGGAAGTTGAGAGGTGTCAATATTTCCACCTGTAAACAGGTTGAAAAGTAACACAATTACACCAATAAGACCACCGCCAACGGCGATACCACCACC
>JBLNAY010000041.1:0-15582 GCA_050259715.1 Candidatus Dadabacteria bacterium | reverse complement strand
ATACAAACTCTATGGGAACTCCTAATTTACCTGCTGACTTTTCTATCGCAAATCAGCTAAAAGGAAAATGACCCCTTTCGGGGTCATATTTATTATCTAATAAGGTTGGTGGATCGCGGATTCTGTTTTTTAACCGACTAAGGTCGTCTGACCAGCTTCATTTCTTTGATCAAATTAGTGGCACCCGCGTATTTGTCTATAATAAATAATACATACCGGATATCTACCATAATATTCCGGCATATGGATGGATCATAATTATAATCACTCATGGTTCCTTCCCAGGCTCGATCGAAGTTGATGCCAATGAGATTACCATATGCGTCTATAACAGGGCTGCCCGAATTACCACCTGTTGTATGATTGGTTGCAATAAAACATACCGGCATCTTACCATTGGATCCATATTGCCCATAGTCCTTTGCCTTATACAGGTCTCGTAGTTTTTGCGGCACATCAAACTCGTAATCACCGGGTTTGTATTTTTCCATCACTCCGTCGAGGTAAGTGTACGGAGTATAATAAACGGCATTTCTTGGCTCATATCCTTTTACCTTGCCGTAAGCAACACGCAGTGTGCTGTTGGCATCGGGGTAAAACGTCTTTTCTTTAAACACCTCCATCTGGGCTTTCATATAAGCTCTTTGCAATTCCGCCAAACGGGCAAGGGATGGAGTAAGCTTCGTACTGATGTTGGAGGCATAGACCGACTTCAGGCTATTCCATAATGTATAGACCTTTTCTTTTTGATATTTTTCTACATAATCTTCGGGGTCTTTCTCCAGCTCTTTTATAGTCTTATCGGCATTATCAATATCTGTTTCATCATACACCTGGTCGGCGATCTTAGCATAGTTGCCCTTTGCTTTTTCTACCAGCTGCAGCAACTCGGGTGAAAGAACAGCCTTGTCCTGGTTGGCTACAAACATCTCCATCAATGAGGCAAATAATTGTTTATCCACTTCCGGGTTATATTCTTTATAGATCTCCTGCAGATCCTGCACAGCAACCCTGGCAGAATCCTTTAGTGCCTTATCGCCATTGTTGGTTTTAATATTTACTAACCGGTTGAACACGGAGGCTATATTAAATAACTCGATCCTGTTGGTGACCTCAGTATAGTAATCACGTCCATATCCTAATTGCCTGAATGCCGCATAAGCTGCAGACAATTCCGGCAGTAGATTTCCATATTGCTGTCTCCATTGGGAATTTGCATTTACTCTCTTCTGAAATTCGGCTTCGTAAGCTTTCTTTTTTTCCAGCGCGTTGGTCCTCTTCAAACCAAGAATTTCGCCCTGCCATTTCTTGTAAGCATTTTCTATACTGGCATACTTTGCCGCGTATTGAATGCGGGTTCCTTCATTGCCTCTCATTGCTGCGTCAATAACTGCCAGGGCCTTTTCACGTATGCCGATCTTCACTGGATCATTCACGTCGATAATCTGTTCAACTGCAGAGGAGGGCAGGTATTCATAGGTGCGGCCGGGAAAACCAAACACCATGGTGAAGTCACCTTCTTTTGTTCCGCTGAGTGAAATAGATAATGATTTTTTAGGTTTATATGGCACGTTGTCCGCTGAGTAAGGTGCCGGCTTATTGTCTTTTCCTGCATAAATACGGAACATAGAGAAATCCCCCGTATGCCTTGGCCAAACCCAGTTGTCGGTGTCTTTACCAAAGTTCCCTATAGAAGAAGGGGGAGCTCCCACGAGCCTGATGTCCCGGTAGGTTTCGGTAACGAAAGAAAAATATTTGTTACCCTCATAGAAAGACCGGACCAACACATCCTGGTAGCTTTCCTTTTTGATCGCTTTCCTTAGCTCATTTATATTCTTGTCTATAGTGGATTGTCTTTCTGATTCCGGCATGGAAGCACTGACTCCACTTAATACCTGGCGGGAGACATCATCAATACGAACAATGAAAGTGACAAATAGTCCCGCATTTGGAAACTCTTCTCCCATGCTCTTTGCCCAGAAGCCATCCTTCAGGTAATTGTGTTCCACTGTGGAGTGATTTTGAATAGCATCAAACCCGCAGTGGTGATTAGTGATCACCAGTCCTTTTTCTGAAATCACTTCACCGGTACAGAAACCGCCAAAGCTTACGATGGCATCCTTAAGGCTACCTTTATTAATATTATATATATCGCTCGCATTGATCTTCATGCCGAGTGCTTTCATTTGCTTTTGATTCATTTGTTCCAGCAGCTGCGGCAACCACATGCCTTCATCTGCAAAAACCACTTTGGTTAACAGGAGTAGGAATACGAGTTTTAAATATTTCATTACAATTCTTTTTGAATAGTGGCAAAGGTAGAGAAGGAGGAGTTGCATTAAAATAAGATCGTTACATCTTAATTTTTTAACCGGGTAAACTCCTTTATTTCGGTTATCCACAGCCTCTTTTATTCATTCACAAAAGTTACAAAGCTTACTACGCCTTATTATTTATTAGACCGGGATGACACTTAATCACATGATGTGAATAAAGCGGTGTCAAAAAACTACAACCACAAAAACGGAGTACATTTTCATAGTTGAACAACGGTAAGTAATAGTTGAAATATTGCGATCCGTTCGATGAAGAGATAATAATCACAGGTGGAAACCAGGAGTATTTCAGTAATGGGAAAGTTTTTTGGAAGCTCTGCTGTTGATAACTGCTTTTTGGTGTTGATAATGTTTGTGGAACTGTGACATGGAACGTGAGTTGTTGGATGCAAAGAATATTTGGAAGCTGTTTTTTAAAAACTCTGTTTGTTTCACCCGGTTTTTCCCTGTCCAATTAACACGATCTCAAAAAAAATGTTGCGATATTTTATCCCGTGAATACCATTTCACCTGATTGTGAATAACCTACGGAATAGAGCAACAACAGTACCTTTGCTGTGAATTTTAATAGAATAGCTGTGGATAAGCGCACGGTATTTGAAATTCCAAATACCTGGTGATGTGAATTATCCACTAATGCACAGCCATAATAGTAATAGGTTTCTTTTTAAAAAATATAAATACTATATATTATTATATGGATAACGAATTGTTGATTACCGAAAACAATATCGAAGAAAAAGGTTTTTTAGATATTGACATAGACCCAACTCTTGACTTATTTGCCGAGATAGAAAGGTTGAAGAAAGAAAAGAATGCAGTGATCCTGGCGCACTTATACCAGGAACCTGACATACAGGATATCGCAGACTTCATTGGCGACTCACTGGGTCTTGCACAGAAGGCTGCAAAGACCAATGCTGACATGATCGTATTCGCGGGAGTACATTTCATGGCGGAAGGAGCAAAGATCCTTAATCCGTCTAAAAAGGTGGTTATACCCGATATGAAGGCCGGGTGTTCGTTAAGCGAAAGTTGTCCACCCCCACTTTTTAAAAAGTTCAGGGAACAACATCCTGACCATATTGTGATTTCTTACATCAACTGCAGCGCCGGTATAAAAGCATTGAGCGATATTATTTGCACCAGTTCAAATGCAAAAGCTATAGTGGAAAGCCTGCCTAAGGATCAAAAGATCATATTTGCCCCGGATAAGAACCTGGGTGCCTGGGTAAATAAGGTTACCGGCCGGGATATGCTTTTGTGGAACGGAGCCTGTATGGTTCATGAGATCTTTAGCCTTGATAAAATTACCCGGTTGAAGATGAGGCATCCTAATGCTAAAATGATTGCCCACCCTGAATGTGAAGAACCGGTGTTACAAATAGCAGACTTTATAGGATCTACCACCCAGCTACTTGCCTATACCAGGAATACTCCGCATAATGAGTTTATAGTTGCTACAGAAGCAGGCATCCTGCACCAGATGGTAAAACAATCACCTGAAAAGACCTTTATACCGGCTCCCCCGGATAATAGTTGTGCCTGTAACGACTGTCCACACATGAAACGTAACACCCTGGAAAAGGTTTACCTCTGCATGAAATATGAACGACCTGAGATCCTTATGGATGAAGAATTGAGGCTACAGGCAAAGAAGTCGTTAGACCGGATGCTGGAAATCAGTGAGAAACTGGGGTTGTGAGCTTTTAAAATTTAAAGTTTAAAGTTAATTAAGCTTATAACCTTAAACCTTAATCTTGAACGCTAAATCACACTTTCTTCAAACTTCTTATTGTGATACAGGTAAGGTATTAGAACAAAAGCACATAGTCCTATGATCACAATGGTACCTCCTAATAAACCTCGGAATTCAACATTCAACTGGTGAGTAGCCATAGAGTTAATGCCTACCGCTCCCCAGATGCTTAACCCCGTTAATAAAACCATCAGGAAAATGAAAATAGTCTCTCCTTTTCTTGTTGACGAAAGCAGGAGATAGTAAATAATTCCAAATACGAGAAACAAAAGATTAACTCCGAAGATCAGGGAGGATACATTGATGAAATCTGCGGGGTGATAATTTGTGGCTTCCCTGAAAAATATGTCATAAAACAAGCAAATCACAGTAGCGATGATACCTGCAAATACACTGGTCAATATTGTCTTTGAAAAGATTCTTTTTGGATGATAGTGTTCCATTCTTAACTGATTAAAGGTTTAAAGGATAAAGGTATCCCTAAATAAGGGCAACAAATACTCTGCCCGGATAATGAAAATGTTATTGATATTGCAGGGATCGTTAGCTTTATATATCAACATTCTAAGGAATGGATGAACTTTACAAACGAATGATCTCTTAACCAGTTAAGATGAAGGAGGAGGTGCATTATCCTTTTATAACGAGACTTACATTAGTATTGATCAGCATACTCGTGCTGGGAATTATTCTCATTTATGGAAGAAGATTGTTTTCTCCCTTATTATTTTCATTTTTATTTGCTGTTCTGCTATTGCCCCTGGCTAATCACATCGAAAAGCGATGGAAGTTATCCCACAATACAGCCTCACTGTTTTCTGTAATTGCTTTTTTCCTGGCCCTTTTCCTTGTCGTCTTTATAATTATTTCACAGTTAACCTCGTTGGTCAGCGACTGGCCGTTGTTGAAGTCACAGCTTACTCTTTTATTTTATAAGATTCAATTGTGGGCGTATACAAACTTGAAAATTGATGCTCAGAAACAATTGAATTATATCAACAATGCAACCAATAACATTATGCATTCGGGTACAGCCTTATTAGGGCAAACTGTACTATCTATCACATCGATATTGTTATTCTTTGTCTTTATTTTCCTGTACACTTTTTTTATATTGTTTTACCGCAGGTTACTGGTACGGTTTGTAACCGTTGCCTTTACTGAAAGATATTCCGATGTAATCATTGACATTGTTCAACAGGTTAAACATGTGATCCGTGGATATATTGTCGGATTATTTGTTGAAATGGTAATTGTTACCGTTGCCACTGTATCCCTGTTGCTGATCTTTGGAATTAAATATGCTTTTCTTATTGGATTGATGGTAGGTGTGTTTAATGTTATTCCTTACGTAGGAATTTTTTCTGCACTGGTTTTAAGTATTCTAGTAACGGTAGCTACATCCAATCCTGCTGATGCGATATATGTTGCAAGCACTATTATAGGAATTCATCTCATTGATAGTAATGTGCTGATGCCTAAAGTAGTGGGTTCACATGTTAAGATCAATCCATTTATAGTAATAATGGGTGTTGTTGCCGGTGAGTTATTATGGGGAATCCCGGGAATGTTTTTATCGATTCCCTACATTGCAATTGCTAAAGTTGTTTTTGACCGGGTGGAAGGTTTAAGAGCGTGGGGCATTCTTCTTGGTGAAGAAGAAAAAGCTCCTCGTAAGACACGCCGTTTAGGACAATGGATGAAAAAGAACAGCAAATCAGCTTAGCTTTAAATATATTCAGCAATTTTAATCAGGAGAATTAATGAGCACACAAGAAAATTTTCTGGCAGCTATTAAAAGCGGGTATTCTTTTAAAGGAGAATCGATAAAGATTGGGAGAGGTGTTTTTGATGGCAAAGTCGTTGAAGGAGCAGATGTATTCATTCCATTAAAGACAATGAATCGGCATGGATTAATTGCGGGTGCTACCGGTACAGGAAAGACAAAGTCTTTACAAATGATTAGTGAAGCACTGAGTGATGCCAGCGTGCCCGTTTTACTTCTTGATATAAAAGGCGACCTGAGTGGACTGGCTGCACCGGGAGAGGCCAATGAAAAGATATTAGAGAGAGAAAAGATGTTAGGGGAAGATTATAAGCCTTCAGCTTATCCTGTTGAACTATTAACGTTGAGTGATAAGCCGGGGGTGAAATTAAGAGCAACCGTTAGTGAATTTGGTCCTGTGTTATTATCAAAGATTCTTGGTCTTAATGATACACAGGAAGGATTTATATCTATGATCTTCAAATATTGTGATGATACTAAGTTGCCTTTACTGGATTTGAAAGATCTTATCAAAGTACTTCAGTTTGTTTCTAATGAAGGCAAGGCTGAAATGGAGAAATCATATGGAAAGATTTCTACAACATCTACCGGTACAATTCTGCGTAAAGTAATAGAACTGCAGCAACAGGGAGCAGACAATTTCTTTGGTGAGAAAAGTTTCGAAGTAGAAGACCTGATGCGGATCGGTGATGATGGCAGGGGAATTATTTCTATTCTGAGGGTGCCCGAATTACAGGACAGACCTAAGTTGTTTTCTACATTTATGTTGCAGATGCTGGCAGAGTTATATGCGACCTGCCCGGAAGAGGGTGACCTGGAGAAACCCAAACTGGTAATGTTTATTGATGAAGCACACCTGGTATTTAATGAAGCTTCAAAAGTGCTACAGGATCAAATAGAGACTATTATCAAATTGATTCGTTCCAAAGGAATAGGTGTATTCTTCGCCACTCAAAATCCTATGGATATTCCTGCATCGGTATTGGCCCAGTTGGGATTAAAAGTTCAACATGCCTTAAGAGCTTTTACTGCAGTTGACAGGAAAGCTATCAAACAGGCAGCAGAAAATTACCCGGAGACCGAGTTTTATAAAACAGAAGATATTATTACTGAATTGGGAATAGGAGAAGCATTGGTTACTACTCTAAACGAAAAAGGAGTACCTACACCATTAGTGCATACCATAATGATGCCTCCAAGGAGCAGGATGGATATTCTTACTGATTCTGAAGTATCTGCAATAGTTAATAAATCTAAGTTGACAGGTAAATATAACCAGGAGATTGACAGCGAAAGCGCTTATGAAATATTAAATAAAAAGCTTGATATAGCTGAGGAATCATCCAGGGGAGGCAATGAACCAACAACGTCCGACACAGGTGCATCAAGAACAGGCAGACCAAAGAAAGAGGAATCATGGATGGACAATCCTATTGTAAAGCAAGCGGGTCGTACAGCTGCTTCCATGTTGACAAGATCACTGTTGGGAGTGTTAGGATTAGGTGGAACAACAAGAAGAAGAAGTCGTAGTTTATTTTAAAAAGGCCAATTAAAAATTCCAACTCATAACAACTGAAGAGTGATGGTTGTAAGTATTCTAATCTGATTCTCATCAGGGTGTTATTGATTGCAATTCGGTAATTCCTAAATTTACTTATGCTCCATCGCCATGTGCCATTCTTAAAGAATGTGTTCTTCTATAGTCTTACAGCTTTCGGAGGACCACAGGCGCACATTGCAATGATGATGAAGATGTTTGTTGATAGGACACCCTACGTAACAAAACAAGAATTACTGGAGTATAATGCTTTTTGTAATCTTCTGCCCGGTGCATCTTCTACACAAACGGTTACTTTAATTGGGTATAAAAGAGGAGGCGTAACTCTTGCCGCCATTACATTAATGGTATGGGCTGCACCTGCATGTTTTTTGATGGGAGCTTTTTCTTTCCTGCTCCACTATGTGGACCAGGATTCACTGCATACCAACGTATTTAAGTTTGTCCCACCACTTGCAGTTGGGTTTTTAGTGTACGCATCAGTGATAGCCTTCGGGGTGTCTGTTAGAAATACAATTACCTGGATCATCATGGGGTTTTGTGCTATTGCCACCTATTTGTTCTTTAACCAACCTTCAATTTTTCCTATACTTATCGTCTTAGGAGGGGCGGCTACTAATATCAGTCACAAAAGGATCCCGCAAGTGGAGTTTAAACCACGAAAGATCAAGTGGCAAAACATCTGGCTCTTTGCTCTCATCTTCATTTTTGCCGGTTTAATAAGTGAAGTGGCACGTAAACACGACTGGCCAAATCGAAAGCCAATCAATCTTTTTGAGAATACTTACAGGATGGGAAGTATTGTGTTTGGTGGTGGGCATGTATTAATGCCGATGATGTATGAGCAGTATTCCGTTCGCCCTCTAGCCTTGCAGGCCAAGAATCCTGTTGAAGCAAAAAAGAAAATATACATAGACAAGGATGATATGACTACCGGGATGGGCATTGTGAGAGCCATACCGGGACCTGTTTTTTCAATAGCCTCTTTTACAGGCGGAATGGCATTAAGAGATCAAGGCATACATATGCAGGTACTTGGATGTATTATTGCCTCTGTCGCCATATTTCTCCCCAGTGCATTGCTGGTGTTATTCTTTTTCCCTATCTGGAATAATCTTAAAAAGTATGCTGCTGTTTACCGGTCCCTTGAAGGCATTAATGCTGCTGTTGTAGGGATTATGATTGCCTCGACCTTATTTATTATGAAAGATATTTCTTTGGTGGATGCTCAGCCTATCAGCCTTATTAATATAGGAGTGATCGTTACTACATTCCTTTTACTCCAGTTCACCAAAATACCGGCACCTTTTATTGTAGCCTGTGGTATTGCCCTCGGTTATTTCTTTTGAGTTTTCCTGAATAAGTTAGAATTCCTTATTTCATTTTCCACTTCAGCCGGAACAAGATACTTAATGGACTTACCCTTTCTAACCAGCTCGCGAATGTGAGTAGCAGAGATCTGGAGGAGAGGAGCATCTAGTATAGTAGTTCGTGAACCTTCAATTGGAGTGACATCAAACCCCGGTCTTCTGTAAACAAGAATTCCATACCCTGATAAAATTTGTTCAGGGTTCTTCCATTTCATAATATTCTGGTAACTGTCACTACCCATAATGATTCGGAATTCATAACCGGGATATTTCTCAACAAGGTAGGTGAGAGTGTTAATGGTATAGGATGGACGCGGTAAGGTGAATTCAATATCCGTCACTTTAAAACGTGGATCATCTTCAATAGCCTTTTGCACGAGGTGAAGACGGTCATATTCATTTACAAGCGATTCAGACTCTTTGAATGGGTTGAGGGGTGAAACAACAAACCAGATTTTCTGAAGATCGGTTTCGTTAAGTAAATGGCTGGCAATAACCAGGTGGCCTATATGAATGGGATTAAAAGAGCCAAAATAAAGACCAACTTTCATTAGTTACTTATTGAAATTCAATGATTTACATCTTCAAGGATGATTTGGTTGGCTTCATTCTTACGCAGGCTTAAAGAATAACCAGCAACTCTAATAGAAATAGGGTCACCAAGAGGCGCCACCTGCTCCACTATTACTTCTTCACCGGGCAAGCACCCCATTTCCATCAACTTAAGCTCCAATTCAGAAGATTCGAATCCTTTTATTGTTCCTCGTTGCCCTGATTTCAGTTGCGATAATTTCATAGCATCATCAATAGTCAAATCTATTACCAACATACAAGAAAAGTGAAAGAATTTTGATCAATGGTTAAAGGAGTAAAATCCCGGGTAGCTTTTCATTATCTGGTGCCATCTTTTCACTTTCCCAAGAGGACAAAGTTGAAGCAGTTTATAATGAACTTGCTTAAAAAGGAGGGAAGACAATTAGACCACATCAATTATATATTCTGCAATGATGAAGAGATATTAAGGGTGAACAACCAATACCTTAATCACAATTTCTACACGGACATAATCACATTTGAACTGTCTCTAAAGGACAGACCGGTTCTGGCGGACATATATATAAGCATTGACAGAGTAAAAGATAACGCCCACACCTATGAGACAGGGTTTAACCATGAACTTTTAAGAGTGATATTTCACGGAGCGCTGCATCTATGCGGGTATAAGGATAAAAGCCGTAACGACATTTCGATCATGAGGACTAAGGAAGAGGAGTACTTGAACAAGTATGTTCCACGTGGAATAAATAGATGAGCGGCATCTCACACAAACAGAAAAGATTCCACATATAAATGCTGGTATAAGATTAACAACCATAGCTATGTTCCACGAGGAACATTAAAATAACTTTGCCTGCTCATGTTCCAACAATACGATATTATAGTAGTAGGTGCCGGCCATGCAGGGTGTGAAGCCGCTGCTGCTGCCGCAAATATGGGTTCAAAGGTGCTCCTGGTGACGATGAATATGCAGACCATAGCCCAAATGAGTTGCAACCCAGCTATGGGAGGAATTGCTAAAGGACAGATTGTAAGGGAGATTGACGCCTTAGGTGGTTATTCAGGTTTGGTTTCAGATGCTTCCATGATTCAGTTTCGCATGCTGAACCGCTCAAAAGGTCCTGCCATGTGGAGCCCGCGTTCTCAGAATGATAGAATGCTCTTCTCTCAGAAATGGAGGGAGATGTTGGAACAAACTGAAAGGGTTGAGTTCTACCAGGATATGGTGCGCAACCTGGTTGTGGAGAATGGCAAAGTTGCAGGTGTGATTACAGGCATGGGACACACCATAAAGGCAAAGGCGGTTGTACTGACTAATGGTACATTTTTAAACGGGGTTATTCATATAGGAGAGAAGAGGTTTGGTGGAGGAAGAGTGGCCGAGAGAGCTGCAGAAGGGTTAACTGAGCAATTGGTCGGCTTAGGATTTGAAAGTGCCCGTTTAAAAACGGGAACTCCTCCAAGGGTAGACGGCCGCTCGTTGAATTATTCCAAAATGGAAGAGCAGAAAGGAGATAACGAGATCTCCGGGTTTTCTTTTCTACCAACTAAAAAGCCAAGCGAGCAAAAGAGTTGTTGGATTACCTATACTTCTTCTGAAGTCCACGATATACTTAAAACAGGTTTTGACCGCAGCCCCATGTTCACGGGCCGAATAGAAGGAACGGGCCCGAGGTATTGTCCCAGTATTGAAGACAAGATTAACAGGTTCGCTGAGAGAGACCGTCACCAGTTGTTTGTAGAACCAGAGGGCTGGAATACAGTAGAAATATACGTCAACGGGTTCTCCACCTCATTACCTGAAGAAGTTCAATATTCAGCTCTTAGAAAGGTGCCCGGATTTGAGAACGTAAGATTCTTCAGACCAGGGTATGCTATTGAATACGATTATTTCCCCCCGACACAACTGAACTATAGCCTTGAAACCAAGCACTTGGATAACCTCTTCTTTGCCGGGCAAATCAATGGAACTACCGGGTATGAGGAGGCTGCCTGCCAGGGACTTATGGCTGGCATTAATGCTCACCTTAAAATAACAGGGGAGAAGCCGTTAATACTAAAACGTAGTGAAGCCTACATAGGAGTATTGATTGATGACCTTATTAGTAAGGGAACACAGGAGCCTTACCGGATGTTTACTTCGAGGGCGGAATTCCGGACATTACTTCGCCAGGATAATGCAGATCTGCGCCTGACTGAATTAAGTTACCGACTTGGACTTGCCAGCCAGGAACGCATGGACCAGGTAGTTCAAAAAAGAAAAGAAATAGAACAAATCAAGACTGCCCTGTCATCAATAGCCTTAGATCCGGCTGAAGTAAATGACTTCTTTAGTTCCATTGGAAGCGCAACTATCACAGAAAAACAGAAACTTGATAAGATTATTCTTCGTCCCAATATTTCGATGGTGGAGCTGATGGAGAATATTGAACGGGTAAATGATGCATTTAAAGGCTACCCGTCCGAAACTATAGAACAGGCTGAGATCCAGGTTAAATACCAGGTGTATATAGATAAGGAGAAAGAACTGGTAGATAAAATGCGGCAACTGGAAGATTTGGAAATCCCAGAACAATTTGATTATCAAAGGATTGTGTCCTTAGGAATTGAGGCAAGGGAAAAGTTAAACAGGATAAAGCCGCGTACATTAGGACAGGCCAGTCGTATTTCAGGGATCAATCCGAGTGATGTACAAATCTTGATGGTATATATGGGCAGATAAATAAGGTTCGCTGAGATTTAAAATATATATGCCGGGTCTAGCCCGGCATATATATTAATATAGAGAACTTAGTCTCTCCTCTTAGATATATCGTCATCATTTCTAAGATTTCGTCTTTCTTCCTCAGTTCTTATATCCCTTCTATCATTTTGATTTGTCCTGTCTACGTCCACTTCTGTGTGACGAACATTGTCTTTTATAGTTTCATCCCGGTGCCGAACATCCTTACTGATCTTTACTTCTTCCACCACTCTTGCTTCTTTGTTCACAACAGGCACTTCTGAACGTTCCGTCAACTCAATATTCTTTTCCTTGAAGTTTTCCAATTCATCTCCTTCTACAGGCCTGTTTGCCGGCTGACGCTCTACATTGATATGCTCTTCCCTTAGGCGAACATGTTCTTCCACCGGCCTTTCTACTATACGGCTTCTTACTCTAACACCACCTCTTTCTTCTGTCCTCTTATCTACTTTTAAGTTTTCCTGGATCTTAGGTATAGAGGTTTCTCTTTGTTCTTTACCTGTTCTCTTATTTAAATCGCGATCACTACTCATATCTTCTCTGTGGCCAGGGCCACTTTCCCTTGATCTGCTGCTATCATTCCCGGTATATCCGTACTGTGCAGAACGTTCGTCTACATCCACAGCACCACAATCATCCAACAGGTCTGCTGCTCTTTCTGCTTCTTCAGCTGTATTAGCATGCACAGTTACAATACAACATGTCTCTCCCACTTTTGCATAACGCTTTGAATCGTCATCATCACTGCCAAACAGGGAAGAGAAGAAGCGCTCGATACCACTTTGTCTGTCTCTGTCGGAATCACGGTCGGCATCTCTTTCATTACTTACTCCTGTCGTACCAGGTTGTTGTCCGCGGGAAGTATCAATTCTGTCGTTCGAAATACCAATGCCTTGAAGACGCTCTACTGCACGTTGAGCATCTGATGCATCATCAAAAAAACCTATAACTGTTTGTCCCATATAACTCTCCTTTTTTATGATTTAATATTTAATAAGAATCGATCTGCTTTCCGGCATTGCCGGTTCTTTCTATTGATAAATTCTCCTTTTTTAATGTAACCTGCTGATTAACTTGAGTTTCTGTCTTCGTTTTCGTTAACCTCACCTCTTCTATGATCTCATAGCGCTTCTGAACGACGACTACTTCTCTCAGAACCGGGATAATCATTGTGTCTCCTTCATATCTGATAGCTTCGGGAGGAGTTTCAACAATTTTGTTGATCGGAATTCTTTCAATCTTATAAGACTCCTCTGTCATCGGGATATTAACTTCTGCCAGCTCTTCATGTACTGTTTTCCTGATCTGAACCTTTCCTGTTTCAACAGTCTGCTTATCCACCGTCACCTGTTCCCTGATTACAGGAATCACCATTTGTGTTCTACTGCTTGCTTCATTATCCCGTTCCTGTTCCATGCATCCACAGGCACCCAATAACATGCCTCAATGACTCAACTATGGGCTTATGTGTATAAGTATTTGCTTTTGTGCAAGTTGTATAGAGGAGTAATAGGATTAAGGTTGAACAAATTCAGAAGAAAATAATTTGTTAATGCTCCAGGCCGGCAAAGCAGGGTAAGCAATTGCCTTTATTATCACTTAAACTTTAAAGGGATTATTTAGATGCATATAGATATAATATGCTGATTACAATGTAATTATGTTTATTATATCTCCATAGCCATAAAGACATTAAAACAAAAAATAAAGTAACCTTCGTTTTCGTTAATGAAATGAATATGAAAAGTTTTAAGTCTATAAACCATTTAAATATAGGGGGGCCGGCATAAAAACGCTGTTATTTCATCCGATGTCTAATATTATTCAAATAAATATTTGTTTGTTTCCATACTCTCCATTACTTTTATACCAGTTATTTAGAAGATCAGCGATCGTTTTCACCGTTATATTATAATAAGTAATTAGAACGTAAAAGGTATTGCTTGCGAATATTCCTCATTGAGGTTGATGTCCCTGCAATACCTTTTTTCTTTGATGAGTGAAGCTGTTCGGTGGTTTTCTAAGGAATCTTCAAATCTGTTATACTAAAATCTAAAAACTCATGTCAAGCGCAAAACTGGAGTACATCTGGCTCGACGGCTACAAGCCTATTCAAAGCCTGCGTAGTAAAACAAAGATCGAAAAAGACTTTTCAGGGAAACTGGAAGACTGTCCAATGTGGAGTTTCGATGGCTCATCCACACAACAGGCACCCGGCGGCTCCTCAGATTGCCTTTTAAAACCTGTGTACATAGTGAAAGACCCGCAACGGAAGAATGCTTACCTGGTAATGTGTGAAGTATTGAATGCTGATGGAACAGCACACGTATCTAATGGAAGGGCCACCATAGACGATAATGACAATGATTTCTGGTTTGGTTTTGAACAAGAGTACTTCCTGTGGAGTAACGAAACAAATAAACCTTTAGGATTTCCGAAAGACGGATATCCGGCACCCCAGGGGCAATACTATTGTTCCGTTGGTGCGAAAAACGCTTTTGGCCGTGATATCGTTGAAGAACACCTTGACGTTTGTCTTGAAGCGGGTCTGAACGTAGAGGGCATCAATGCCGAAGTTGCTGCCGGGCAATGGGAGTTCCAGATTTTTGCCAAAGGGGCTAAAGAAGCCGGTGACCAGGTGTGGATTGCCCGTTATCTCCTTGAAAGAATTGGAGAGAAGCACGAAGTATCAATTAACTGGCATTGTAAACCATTGGGCAACCTCGATTGGAATGGCAGCGGAATGCACGCGAACTTCTCTAACAGCACCCTCCGCACTTGTGGAAGCCGGGAAGTGTATGAAGCTATCTGCGAAGCTTTCCGCCCTGTAGTTAAAGAGCACATTGAAGTTTATGGCCCGGACAATCACCTGCGCCTTACCGGTTTGCATGAAACAGCCGCTATCCATGAATTTAAATATGGAATATCTGATAGGGGCGCGTCTATTCGTATCCCGATTGGAACAGTGGAAAGAGGATGGAAAGGCTGGTTGGAAGATCGTCGTCCTAACAGTGCCGCCGATCCTTATAAAGTAGCAGGACGGATCATCAAAACCGTTAAATCCGCTTCTGTTGAGGTGATCGAAATAGGTGAAGAAGCTAAAGTGGCTTAATTATAAAGATCGTTTTTAGTCTCTGTACTGTGAGGTTTCAAGATTTTCCTTACAGTTGTTACCTTCAAAGAATGAGTCCCTGCCTATGCAGGGACTTTTTTTATTCGGAGGATATGTTGATTTTGTCCCCAATAAAAAAGTACTGGGTTGCTTCTAACTACCATAAGGTTGGTAAATGGGGTTCAATAGTGCTGTTGATTAGCTGTAGTCAATAGTTTGGAGCTCGTTTGTATGGCTTTTGTATGGAGTTTGCATGGTGTAAAGCCGTTGTAAAGCCGTTCAAACTCCATACAAACCCTATGCAAACCTTTTGGAAAGTATATAAATACTTTCTCCTGGGCCTCCATCATCTTAGAAGCT
>JBLNAY010000040.1:0-18241 GCA_050259715.1 Candidatus Dadabacteria bacterium | reverse complement strand
AGAATCAAGTAATGGCAGCAAATTCAATGATTACCTCCGGGACCAAATAGACCTTAAAAAGAGGTGTACTATTAAGTTCCGGTCAGTGGAAGGCGGCATTTCCACTATACAGGCACATATTTTAGATATGAAAGAAGAAGCCGGGAGGCAGATGATCCAAACGGATGCCGGTATATTTATTGGAATTGACCAAATAGTGGAGTTAAACGGGCAACAGCCTCAAAATTATTGCTAATATTTGCCTAAACAGGTAAATTTCTTTACCGCTCCTTTCATTATTCTGCACTATTTCCCTACTTTTGCCTCCCCAAAAAAGGGGATAAATATTTAAGTCATGGCACGAGTATGTCAGGTTACGGGTAAGACCCCAATTGGCGGAAACAAGGTATCACACTCTAATATAAAGACCAAACGCCGCTTTTTACCAAATTTGCAGACCAAGAAGTTCTTCCTTGCTGAAGAGAACCGTTGGATCACTTTGAAGTTGAGTGCTGATGGTATCCGTACTATCAACAAGAATGGTCTGTATAGCGTAGTAAAAGAGCTGAGAGCTCAGGGACAACACATTTAAAATTTAGTGTTCAGGATATAAATCCTGGCTTAAAAACTATAAACTAAGACAATGGCAAAGAAAGGAAACCGTGTACAGGTAATTTTAGAATGCACTGAACAAAAGAATACCAGTGTGCCTGGCACCAGCCGTTACATCACCGTAAAGAACAAAAAGAACAATCCTGAGCGCCTGGAATTGAAAAAATACAATCCAAACCTCAAGAAAGTAACGGTTCACAAAGAAATTAAGTAATTTGAGCACGCAGTGAACGGCATCTACTCCGTTGATTGCCAAGCATCTAAACTCATCAACATATTAACTGATAACTCATGGCAAAAGCAGCAAAAACCGCGATAAAAACTAAAGACCAAAAAGCAGCAGCTGAAGCAAAGAACTGGTCTAAAGTAATTAAAGCCGTACGTAGCCCTAAAACTGGTGCTTATACCTTCAAGGAGCAGATCGTACACAAAGACAAAGTGAAGGATTTCTTATCACAGAAATAAACATTGGGTTAGTAAATTTTCCGATAGCTGTCCGCCATATGGTGGACAGTTTTCGTTTACATCTGCCTGCCATTCGTTTTCCGGATCATTGGTCTTTATCATAACACAAATAGTATCTTGCATTCTTGTAACCTGTACCTCTTTCAATTAAATAACTGATGGGATTTTTTAATAAGATATTCGGAACAAAAGAGAAGGAGAGCCTTGATGAGGGCCTGCAAAAGACTAAAGAAAATTTCTTTTCCAAGGTTACCAAGGCAATAGCTGGGAAAAGTACGGTAGATGAAGAGGTGCTCGACAGCCTGGAAGAAGCTTTGGTATCTGCCGATGTTGGTATTGACACTACAGTGCAGATTATTGACCGTATTGAAGACAGGGTAGCAAAGGATAAATATGTCAGCTCCTCGGAACTGAATCGTTTATTGCAGGAGGAAATAGAGGCAACGCTTGTGGATGCTCCTTCCTCTAATTCCTATGATTTTCACTCCGACTTACCTACTAAACCTTATGTAATTCTGATTGTGGGAGTCAACGGGGTTGGAAAGACAACCACGATAGGTAAACTTGCCTATAATTTTAAGAAAGCCGGCAAAAGTGTGCTGATGGGTGCTGCGGATACCTTCAGGGCTGCTGCCGTTGACCAGATTACCATCTGGAGTGAAAGGGTAGGAGTGCCTATTGTAAAACAGCCCATGGGTTCCGACCCGGCTGCCGTAGCTTTTGATACTGTCCATAGTGCCATTTCCCGCCAGTCAGAAGTAGTGTTGATTGATACAGCCGGCAGGCTGCATAATAAGATTCACCTCATGGAGGAACTTAGTAAGATTAAAAGGAGTGTTCAAAAGGTAATTCCCGGTGCTCCCCACGAGGTGTTATTAGTTCTGGATGGATCTACAGGTCAAAATGCCCTGGAGCAGGCAAAACATTTTACGGCAGCAACCGAAGTAACCGCCATAGCCGTAACCAAATTGGATGGAACTGCCAAAGGGGGTGTTGTTCTGGCCATAGCCAGCCAGTTCAAAATTCCGGTGAAGTTCATTGGAGTGGGAGAGAAGATGGAAGATTTACTGGTGTTTGACAAACATGAGTTTGTAGACAGCCTCTTTAAGCTTGACTAATTACCCCGGTTGAATAGCCTCGCTCACTTACTAATTACTGATCACTCATCATTCATTTCTATTTACCATATCCTAAACACCCATAAGACGCCCTTATTTCTACCTTTGCGCTTCGCATGAAATCAAAAACTCTAAAGAAGGACAAGGTCAATATCATTACTCTTGGATGCAGTAAAAACATGGTTGATAGTGAAGTCCTAAGCGGGCAACTATTGGCTAATGATATTGAAGTAGTGCATGAGAACGCGAAGAAGGACCATAATATTGTTATTGTCAATACTTGTGGCTTTATCGATAAGGCAAAAGAGGAAAGTGTAAACACCATCCTTGAACAAGTGGAGCTGAAGCAAAAGGGAAAGCTCGATAAAGTTTATGTAACCGGTTGCTTAAGCCAGCGTTATCGCGATGACCTCGAACAAAGTATTCCCGAAGTAGATGCCTGGTTTGGAACAATGGAGTTGCCCCTGATCCTGAAGAAGTTTGAAGCAGATTATAAATCTGAATTAATAGGTGAACGCCTGCTGGCCACTCCACAGCACTATGCTTACATGAAGATATCAGAAGGCTGTAACCGCACCTGTGCCTTCTGTGCCATTCCCCTGATGAGAGGTAATCATGTTAGTCGCTCTATTGAAGAACTGGTGAAAGAAGCAGAAACACTTGCCCGTCGGGGAGTAAAAGAGATCATGTTGATTGCACAGGAACTTACTTATTATGGTTTAGATCTCTATAAACAACGTATGCTTCCCGACCTGTTGAAGCGCCTCAGTGATGTAAAAGGCATTGAATGGATCCGTCTTCATTATGCTTATCCACATAAGTTTCCCCTGGAGATATTGGATGTGATGCGGGAAAGAGATAACATCTGTAACTACCTGGATATGCCTGTGCAACATGCAGCGGACAATATGCTTAAAGCCATGAAACGGCAGATTACCCGCACAGAAATGGAGGAGTTATTACAGCAGGTGAGGGAGAGAGTTCCGGGACTTTGTTTACGTACAACCCTGATCACCGGGTTCCCGGGTGAGACATTAGATGATGTGGAAGAATTGAAACAATTTCTCGGACGCCAGCGGTTTGACAGGGTAGGCATATTTACTTACTCCCACGAGGAAAATACATCGGCTTACGATCTTGTTGATAACATTCTTGCTGAAGAAAAACATCGAAGGGCCGAAGAAATCATGGCTGTTCAACAGGAGATCAGCTATGAGAAGAACCAGGAGAAAGTTGGAAAAACTTTTAAGGTGCTGGTAGATAAGAAAGAAGCCGGTCGATATATCGGGAGAACAGAGTTTGATAGTGTGGAAGTAGATAATGAAGTGATCATCAGCAGTGAGAAGAAATTGCTACCAGGGAGTTTTGTCAATGTGTTGATTAATAAAGCCTACGACTACGATCTGGAGGGGGAGATAGTATTATAAAAGCAGTAAGCTAAAAGGATAGAAGTTTCATTGGCCAGCAGCGGCTTCAGGAGCATGGCACGAACTTAGCTGTATTTCCGGATAATCTTTCCAACGATGCATCTCAAAACTTTGTACAGACCACTCCTCCTGTCATCACTTGCATTTACCAATAATTCTTTTTATTTTGCTCGTCCAATAAAATCCCTATGAATTACTTGAAAAACTTGGTAAAGCAACGTCTATTCCCGAAACCGAACAACGAAACCGTTATAGACCACATCCTCACCTTTGTTGTGATCTTCCTGATCGTAGTGTACAAACTCAGTAAAGTATAACTTCAACTTACTTCAGGAACAGCATCTTTAACGGGTAGTTTATTATAGCCTGGTGTCTTATCAGGATATCAGCCCCTATTACCCCTGCAGGTAGATTTGTCTCTCCCTTGCTGGCTAATGAATTATTTACATGGCTTAAGTCTACAGCGTAAATAATGCAACCAGGTACCTTAAAGGAACCAATTGATATATCAGCTGCATCTAACTGGAAAATATCAAGGGAAGAAGTGCCTACACCTCCTCCTTTATGTTCTGTTTCAATAAAAGCCAACGCGTTGTCTTTTGCGAACTCAATACCTACCACCGTGTTTGCCGCACCCGTATCCAATAAGAATCTCGTATCTATATTATTGATCTTACCAATAAGCTCCAGGTGTCCCAACATAGTCTCCCTCATTGGAATAGCCGTATATCCTTCTGCTAATAATTCATTCATCATCAGTAATGTTCTTTATACAAAGAAACTGCATACTTGTTAACAGCCTGGGAAACACTAAACAGTATAGAGGCAAAGTGGGTATTATTTCTTCTTTGTAGTTTTCTTCTTTGCGGGTGATTTGCCTAATTTCTTTTCAACAACAGCCTTTCGCTTCAACCATTTATCAACAGGTCCGGGATGATAAACCTCATTTCCTTTGTTATCAGTTAAGCCGAGCGACTTCGCAAGACTCATGCTTAATTTCTCTGCTTCTTTATTCTTACCTACTATCTTCTGTGACTTCTTCTTATAAAAAGATTCAAATGTTTCAACACCTTTCTCTATAAGCTTCAATTCATCTTCATACCGGGATTGTTTGCGGTAAATTATCATTAATCTATCATAAGGAGCTTCCTGGTGGGGCTCTTGCCTTATAGCTCTTTCATAAGCTGTTGCTGCGGCATCAAGATCCTTGTTAGCTTCTGCTTCTTTTGCTTCTTTAATAAGTTCGTTATATGATTTGGCTACATGTAAAGCCATAAGGGAAAAGTTTTTAGAATGTAATAGCTTTCTCTGTTTATAGAGTGCTTTTGGAAAGATCAGATATCGCAGGACCCTCCAACAAAGTTCCGTCTATTGCAAAGCGGCTGCCATGACATGGACAATCCCAGGAGCTTTCTGCTTCATTCCAACTGACAACACAGCCCATGTGAGGACAAATAGCCGAACAGATATGCAGCTTGTCTTCATTATCCTTGTAAACAGCTAATTTTTCACCATGCTCCTGCACTACTTTCCCTTCACCTTTTTTTATTTGATCTGCATCTTTAACATCTGCAACAAAAGGAAGATTCTTTGCATACTGCATCATGACATTTACATTCTCCTTTATGAACATCCCTGTTGACTGTACAGGGGTAAGGCGACGTGGATCATATATATCAGCATACGGGTTTTCTTTTCCCTGTATGAGATCGCAAAGGATCTGTGCTGCCATTGTTCCATAGGTTAGTCCATCAGTTGAGAAGCCTGTTGCATAATACATATCTCCATCCGATTGTGGTCTTCCAATGGAGGGAAGTCCGTCAGCAGAACGATAGTGTTGTGCACCCCATTGGTAGGCAAATTCTCCAAGGTTAAACCGTTCACCGGCATATTGTTTCAAGGCATCTATTTTCTTCTGATTATGCTCTTGCTGCCCGGTTTTATGTTTTTCTCCAAGTATCATCAACCATGTTTTATCCCCATTTCTGTATTGACGTATTGAATGTTTATCAGGATTGCCCATACTCCAAAATATGCCAGGCTTGTATTCACCTGTATACTCATAAGCAACTGCATATTCGCGGTAAGGAAAGATTAATGTTTGTATTCCAAAAAAACCTTTTGGTGTATGTGTAGCATGTATAATATGCTTTGCTGAAACTATTCCTCCTGGTGTTTGTACCTCGTAACTTCCTTCCTTTTTTACGTAAGCAGTAACCTTTGTATTCTCAAATATGGTAGAAAATTTACCATGTACCTGTTGAGCAAGTACCCTGATGTATTGCATAGGATTGAACTGTGCCTGTCTCTCCAATTTCAATGCACGATACGCTTTTACCGGCAAATCAATTTTATTCTGAAGAGTCACCGGCAAACCTGCATCGCTTAGTACTTCTGCTTCCTTTTCTATTTTTTCAATCATACTCTCCTCTTCAGCAAAAAGGTAGAAAGGTGTGTCTATCAACTCACATTCTATGTTGTATTCTCTTACGAGATTGCGGATCTGAGTTATAGCCAATTCTCTTGAGTGCACAACAGCTTTCACCTTATCGAGATCGAACTTTGATTTTATGGTTTGCGCCTGCTCGTCAATGGTTGAATAAAGGTTGCCTGTGGAGAATCCGGTTGTGCCCCCACCTACTTTTAAAGCTTCCAACACAACAGTTTTTAAGCCTGCTTTTCCTAAGAGGTAAGCTGATGTTATACCTGTAATGCCGCCACCAATGATGGCAACATCACACGAGATGTTACCTTGTAATGCATTGAAGTCAGTAGTTTCAGTATTATCTCTCCAGATGGAAGTTTTTTTCATAATATATGGTTGACTAGTACCTTAAGGAGTACTTGTGTCAATGCAAAAGCTTAGCCATAATAATTCAATTATAAATGTTGAAATAGATAATAAAGTAGGAGTATTAGTCAGGCTCTTCTATCCAACATAAGAAGAGATTTACCTCATGCATACTGCATAAAAGGAATGGGTTTTTTCCTGTGTTACAATTTGCATATTTAAAGCAAATGCCTTTGGTATGTAAATCCACTAAGAAGGGAATAAATCTTGATTATGTAGTAGTATGATCACACGCAAAATTCCATCTACAGGAGAACTTTTACCGGTCATTGGTTTGGGCACCTGGAAAGTTTTTGATGTACCTGCCACATCCAAACCGGACACATTAACGTCTGTTCTTACAACATTATATCAACAGGGGGGAAGATTAATTGACAGTTCACCAATGTATGGTAGATCGGAAGAAGTAATTGGAGAGATTACCTGCCAGTTGCCTTCGAGGGATGATTACTTCTATGCTACTAAAGTGTGGGTACAGGGAGAAAAGGAAGGAATTGCCCAGATGGAATCTTCCATGACCAGGATGAAAAGAGAAGTGGTTGACCTGATGCAGATACATAATCTACTCGACTGGAAAAAGCATTTGCGCACCTTAAGAAAGTGGAAGGAAGAAGGCAGAATCCGCTATATTGGTATTACCCATTATACTGATGGTATGCATGCAGCCCTTGAGGATGTGATTAGGGCTGAGAAAATAGACTTCGTTCAGTTTAACTATTCTATTGGCGACAGGCATGCAGAAGAGAGCCTGCTCCCGGCAGCAAGGGATTATGGGGTGGCGACAATTGTTAATCGTCCTTTTACTGAAGGAGGTTTATTTTCTATTGTTAGAGGCAAACAACTACCATCATGGGTGGCAGAGTTTGGAATAAATAGTTGGAGCCAGTTCTTTTTGAAATACATACTGGCTCACCCTGCAGTTACTTGTGTGATCCCGGCAACAAGTAACCCGGAACACATGCTCGATAACCTTCTCGCAGCTGATGAACTTTTGCCAGGTGAAGCAATAAGGAAAAAGATGGTGAGTACGATTAGGGAAATGTAACTTCCTCTTTCATGTATCCCGATTTTATCCACGCCTGTATTCCTTTTTTCAATAGTTGCATAAGCTCTTCTTCATTTACATGTTCCCGTTTCTTTATGTTAAAGCAGGTTTTACCTTTTAATGCCTTTGACATTGTAGGGATTAAGTTTAGAAAATCAGTTGTATGATAATAAAGCGGGAAAAAGTAAAAACTAATCATGTCTTTTCGCATTACAACAGAAGAAAAATACATCCCTGGAACAATTTCTTTCTTACTTCCATAGGGTACTGCTTTGTTCCCCATTATTTCAAATACACCTTTTTTATCCTTGCTTACTACCATAGGAGGTGTACATCTTTGAAGGCAGCCTTTGATGGTATTGAATATAGAATCAGCTGTTGAAGGTGCAAGAGGCATTTTTCTTTTAAAGCTAGCCTTTCTTACTGTAAAATAAAAAAGCAGGTAACTACTTATAATTACCTGCTTCCCTGGATAATGACAAACCGATATTATTAACTGAAGATTTGATTAAGCAACCCGGCCAGGCGAACACCTCCCTTAAGGAGTTGCTGATTTAGTTCGGCCACATGTTGATAGTTGTATAAGTAGCTAAGTCTTGGGTTGGGCTCTTTTATCTGGTCGTGTAATTTGGAACTTAATGTATATGATTCATAAAACCATCTGCTCATCGGATCATGTTGCCATTCAAGCCTTTGTTTTGTGGTGGTGTGATTGATCCAGTTGGCATATTCAGTATAACTCAGTTGTTGATAGTTGATCAGGGCTTCATCCCAGACACTATGAAGATTAGTGGGATTGTTAAACCAGGTAACTTTTATATCATTCCCACCAGATGTACCTTCAGGACTTACATGCATAGGTTGATGAACATCACCGGCAATATGAATCAACAACTTTAAATACATTCTCTTTGTATCTAAAGGAAGATTCTTTCTCTTCAGTTGTTTAATAAGGAAATTCAGCCTGGTATAAGCATCTGCAGTTGTGTCCTTCTTTAGTTCATCATTCAGTTGCTGGTAGTTCAATCCTTTTGCAAAATCTGCATAATGCCATACGTTCAAATAACGGTAGTTAGTGTCTGATTTGATGAAATCAGGCCAGTTACTTACCATAGCAATAGATTCATTACCCAGGATCTTTTTGATCTCTGCTCTTGCTTTGGATGTGAGGTAACTATCTGCTATTTGACCTACTATGCGGTGGCCTTGCATACCCCATGCGAAAGAGGAATGAGGGGAAGAAATAAACAGGAGAAATATAAATGCAGTTATCAGAGTCGAACGGATCATATTATTTTTTTGAAGGACAAAAGTAGAAAGATATTGAACAGATGCTGGCAGATTAACATATTTACAGTTTACTACTATTCTCGTTGTATTCCTTCACTTTATTGGCTTGAGAAGATCTTTGCTACACCGAAAGCAGCTGCCGCAGCCATAGCACCAATTGCCATAACCCTGAGGGCACCCCACCATGGATTAATACCGGTCATCTTGCTCTTAAAGAAACCAAATACAAAAAGGCAAATAAGTGTTACTACCACAGAAAATTGCAGCCCTTCGAAAGGTGTTGAAACAAAGAAATAAGGGGAGAGGGGTACAAGACCTCCTACAACATAAGAAAGGCCAATATTGAAAGCTGATTTACGTGCACGCTGTGGATCCGGTTCATCAAGACCTAATTCATACTTCATCATAAACTCAACCCACTTATCCTTGTCCTTAGCTATTTCAGTAGTCGCGAGTTCCTGTAATTCAGGACTTAAGCCTATGTTAGCGAAGAACTCCCGCGTTTCTTCCAATTCCCGGTGCCTGAGATTATCCACTTCAAAATATTCCCGCTTCTTTTCACTATTATAATGGTCTATTTCAGTCTTACCTGCTAAGTATCCGCCCAACCCCATGGCTATTGACCCTGCGCAGATTTCCGCGATTCCTGCAATAACAATTATACTAGTGGAACTTACTGCACCACTAAGACCGGCTGCGAGTGCAAATGGTACGGTTAACCCATCACTCATGCCGATGACAATGTCGGTCAGTAAGGCACTGCTGTGCAAATGTTCTTCCTCGTGACTAACTTCTGCTTCCATAAGTACTTGGTTCTTCTACATTTAAAGTTGGTCTAAGGTCGACAAACTTTCTTTAATTATCTGTATACATTCATCTATTTGTTCCATTGTGATCACCAAAGGAGGAGCTAACCTGATTTTATCCCCGTGTGTTGGTTTTGCCAGCAAACCTTTATCTTTCATGATCATGCAAAGTTCTGTTGCTGCATCTTTATGAGGGTGATCAATAACAATAGCATTCAATAATCCCTTACCCCTGGTCATCTTGAGGTGAGGAGAGTTTATCTTTTGCAGTTTATTTCTGAAGTAATCACCGGATTTTTCTGCTTTCTCTGCAAGTTTTTCATCTTGTATCACTTCAAGAGCTGCCATTGCAACTTTGCACGCAAGGGGATTTCCACCATAGGTAGAACCATGTTCACCCGGTCCGATAGTTAACATGATTTCATTATCGGCAAGAACAGCACTTACGGGTAGCATACCTCCACTAAGTGCTTTACCGAGAATGAGTATCTCTGGATGTACATCCTCATAATCACAGGCGAGCATTCTTCCAGTGCGTGCAAGGCCTGTCTGGATCTCGTCTGCCATAAAGAGAACATTAGCTTGCTTACAATACTGGTATGCCGTTTTCAGATAACCATCATCGGGAACTACAACACCTGCCTCCCCCTGTATGGGTTCGACAAGGAAACCAGCAATATTATCATCCTCAAGTGCTTGTTTCAGAGCAACCAGATCATTGTATGGAATCATAGGAAAACCTGGCATATAAGGTCCATAATCATTGCGGGCTGTGGGATCAGAACTGAAGGAAATAACTGTAGATGTCCGGCCATGGAAGTTATTATTGCAAACAATAATCTTCGCTTGTTGTGGTTGGATGTTCTTTACCCTGTATGCCCACCGGCGTGCTAATTTAATTGCAGTCTCTACTGCTTCCACGCCTGTGTTCATCGGCAATACTTTATCATAGCCGAATAATTCTGTTATATATTTTTCATACTCTCCAAGCAGGTCATTATAAAAGGCCCGGCTGGTGAGAGTAAGTTTCTGTGCCTGTGTTATCATGGCTTCCACAATTCGTGGATGGCAATGTCCCTGGTTCACTGCTGAATATCCGCTGAGGAAATCATAGTATTGTTTTCCCTCCACATCCCAGACAAAAACTCCATCCCCCTTTGTTAATACGACCGGAAGCGGGTGATAGTTATGGGCTCCATATTTGTCTTCGAGATCTAAATAATATTGGCTAGCGGAAGCTATAGAAGATGCTGATTGCATAAATGTAGTTTTTGTGATTAAATGATAATACGAAAGAGGAGAAGAGGAGGGTCTACTTAGTGGTTGAGGAGGTCGAGATTTAAGCTGAGAAAAGACAAACCATTCATATTTAACTTCAACAGCAAATTTAAACCTTTATAGCGTATAAACTTCCTTCGGCCAAACGAATAAATGAAGGTCCTTTATAAGTAGCTGACCCAGAATATTAGCTGCAATTGCACATGGAAATACCTGGAGTTTGACATTCTTAATTATACGATCATTCTCCTGAATAGATCACTCCAGTGGTGGGTGTTTCGAACAGCTTCACTCTGTGTAAGAGGGGGAGTAAAGGCTTGATCTGGTTCCAAATCCAGATGGTAATATTTTCAGCAGTTGGATTTTCTAATCCTTCAATATCATTGATCACTTTGTGATCCAACATATCAATCACCGGGCCTACGATATCTTTCAATTCTTTAAAATCCATAATCCATCCATATTGAGGATCGGGAGTTCCCTGCAGGTACACACGCAGGCGGTATGTATGACCGTGCATGTTGCGACATTTATGTCCTTCCGGAACCTTGCTGAGATAGTGTGCTGAATCGAAAGAAAACTCCTTGTAGATTTCCATGGGCGGCAAAGCTAATTTAAGATATCAGTTATTGTAGTTTATTGAAGAATTTTCACAAAATAATGAGCAGGAAATGAGGGTAGCACAGGCTCTTTTTCAAATAACCCGTAAAATGTAGATCCACTCCCGGACATAGAGGCATAAAGGGCACCTGCCTCATATAAGTCCCTTTTTATCTTCGCAATTTCAGAGTATTGATTGAATACACTCTCTTCAAAGTCGTTATACAGCCACTCTTTCCATTGAGCTACAGGCTTTCTGGTAATGTCTTTGAGCGAAGAATAAGGTGCTTTTGGACTAACCTGGGAAAATGCCCAGCCGGTATTCACATGTATTCCCGGGTTTACAATGACAATTTTCAGGGAAGAAAGATCCAGGTTAACTTCTTCCAGCAGTTCGCCTCTCCCGGAGGCATAAGACGGTTTGTTGAATATAAAGAATGGGCAATCACTACCTAATTGCAAAGCATACTTCAGTAATTGCACCTGGTTAATATCCAGATCAAACTTCGAGTTTAGCAATTTCAGTGCAAATGCACCATCTGAACTGCCACCTCCCAATCCTGCACCCAGGGGGATTACCTTGTGAAGGTGCATCAATACCGGGGGAAGTTGAGGAAAATCGCTCTTTAAAAGCTGGTAAGCTTTTACACAGATATTTTCTCCAGGAACAATATCGACATTTAAACCTGAGGTAGAGAATTCTACCTGCTGCGCTGCATTTGGGGGAGCTTCTATTACTTCTATAGCGTCCTGTAGTGGAATGGGATAAAACACTGTCTCCAGGTCATGGAAGTTATCAGCCCTTTTGCTTACAATGTGGAGGCCTAAATTGATCTTTGCGTTAGGAAATAGGATCAAGATGTTTTATTAGGAATTACTTGCTTTTCTTACGGCTGTTGATCTCGTCACGGATGGCTATAGCCCTGATGTAATCCTCTGATTCGAGCACCTCGTTTAAGAGCGTATTCAGGTCTTCAAGGGACATTGTTTTCAGATCATCTTTCGATCCGGGTTCTTCCTGTGAAGTGACAGTAGGGGTTCTTTTCTTCTTAGCCCCACCAGTGTCTTCCATCAGGATACCGGCACTCTCTAATATATGTTCGTATGTGTATACCGGGCAGCCAAAACGAACTGCCAGGGCCAATGCGTCAGAAGTCCGGGAATCAATTTCTATGGTATCATTATCAGAAGAACAAATCAACTTGGAGTAGAAGATGCCTTCCTGTAAGTCGGAAATAATCACTTCATGCAGATCAAGATTAAAGGCGGTCATGAAGTTCTTCATCAGGTCGTGAGTAAGCGGACGGCTGGGTTGCATTTTCTCCAGTGCAACTGCTATGGCCTGCGCTTCAAACCCTCCAATCACAATGGGTAATCTCCTTAATCCATTTACCTCTCCTAACACCACAGCATAAGAATGGGTTTGAGTTATGCTGTGTGATAGCGCCACAATTTCCAGTTCTATTTTTTTCATAATGGTTTACCTGACGAAAGTGCCAAAATTAAGCGTTAATACAAAAAGAATAAAATAATCACACCGTTGATCTCCCTTATCTATTTAAAAGCCAGGTAAACTACCTGGCTGTATTTTTATGCTATTCCTTTCATTTTCTTAATAGAAGCTGTGAGCCTGGGAACTACTTCAAATGCATCTCCAACAATGCCGTAATCAGCTGCTTTAAAGAAAGGTGCTTCGGCATCTTTATTTATTACCACGATCACTTTACTCCTGTTCACACCTGCGAGGTGTTGAATGGCTCCGCTAATACCAACAGCTATATATAAATTTGGCGCTATAGCAATACCTGTTTGTCCAACGTGTTCAGTATGGGGTCTCCATTCTGCATCTGCTACCGGCCTACTGCACGCTGTAGCCGCTCCCAGGGTGTCTGCCAGTTCTTCAATCATTGCCCAGTTCTCCGGCCCTTTCATTCCTCTGCCGGCACTGACTACAATATCTGCTTCTGTAAGTGATACTTTACCACTGGTTTTTGTACTATCAACGACCTTCAGTTTGGGTGCTTCTACATCTGCCTCAAAAGGGACAACTTCAGCCGGGCCTTCCGTCTCTGTAATCGTATAAGCATTTACGTTCAGTGAGATCACTTTTATGTCAGTTCCTATAGAAACATTTGCAACTGCTTTACCTGAAAACACATTTTTCTTTACCACAAATCCACCACTGGTTTCCGGTAAACCTGTAGCACCTGCGACCAGTCCTGCCTTAAGGCGGACAGATAATCTTGGTGCTAGTGCTTTCCCGCTTGAATTGTTGGAAAAGATAATGGTCTTTGCACCTGTTTGCTGTACCAGTTGTGCGAGCACTTTTGTATATACCTGCGAATCGAAGACCTTAAGATTCTCATTTTTTACCTGGTGAACTTTCTTCACTCCATGCTTGCCGAGAGAAGATAAATCTTCATTTACTTCTCCTAAAACAACAGCTTCAGCTGTTTGTCCCAGTTGTTCCGCGATCTTTGATCCATAAGAGAGAGCCTCATGGGAAGCCTTCTTTATGTGTCCGTCCAGGTGATCAACAAATACTAATACACTCATCTTAGATTATTAGTTAAATAGATTAGTTAAATAGCTCTTGCTTCTTCATGTAGTAATCTCACCAGTTCGTCCACATTATCAGGTGAAACCAGTTTCACACCTGCCTTTGCAGGCGGTAATTTAAATTCAGTAAAAGTCGTTAATGGCTCAACAGGCGCCGGTTCTACCACCTTCAATGGCTTTGTACGGGCGGCCATAATTCCCCTCATATTTGGAATCCTTGCTTCCGCCATTCCCTTCTGGCAGGCAACTACAACAGGTAAAGCCACTTCCACGGTTTCTTCTCCACCTTCAATTTCTCTCCTTATGGTAGCAGTAGTGCCATTTAAATCAAAGTGGCTGGCCATAGCAACATAGGGCAGGTCCAGCATTTCTGCAATCATACCGCCTACTGCACCACCATTGTAATCAATAGTTTCTTTGCCGGTTAATACCAGGTCATAATTTTCCGCTTTAGCTACTTCAGCTATCTGGGCTGCTACATAATAACTCTCTTTCGGATCCGTATTCACGCGAATAGCTTCGTCTCCACCTAAAGCAAATGCTTTCCGGATGATGGGATCACTGTCCGGTCCGCCAACATTAACCAGGTGAATAATGGTAGAAGGATCTTTTTCTTTCAGTTCAATTGCCCTGACTAAGGCATACCACTCATCATAGGGATTGATGATCCACTGAACACCCGCTTCCGCATACTTCGTGTTATTATCAGTGAATGCTACTTTTGCCGTGGTGTCGGGCGTCTTGCTAATACACACCAGTATCTTCATACAACAAGTTTTAAATAGTTGCTTAAGCAACTAACTAAGTGCAAATATAGAAGGAAAACTATCTAAATAAACCAAAGGAAAAAGAATGGATAGGATTGAAAAGATCAAAGAATTCCTGGCGCAAACTCCGGGTGATAATTTTCTTCAACATGCATTGGCCCTTGAATATATCAAGATTGGAAAAGTCGGTGAAGCAAGGCAGATTTTTGAAGAGTTGCTCAATAGAGACGAAAATTATATAGGTAGTTATTATCACCTGGCAAAACTGCTGGAAAGGACAGGTGAAACTGGCGCAGCCATCAACTGGTATGAAAAAGGTATGAATAAAGCTAAGGAGGCCGGAGATGCCCATGCGTACAATGAATTGCATTCGGCATGGGAAGAACTTATTTATTAATCAGTCGGTATGGAATATTTTGTTGAAAAGGATTCAATAGTAAGGCAGATCTGGGGAAAGGGGGATACTATACTTTTCATCTTTGCAGGTGCCTCTGCTGAATTTACCCTTAACAAAGCAGTGGACTGGCTGTATTTTACCGGCCGTTTACCGGCTGATCCGCTTGGACGCCTTTTCTCTACCGTCAGCTATGCACGTAAAATAGTGTTTTACCCTTTGGAAGAAGCTCATGCTGCTATTGATAAGATCAATATAATACATGAAGCTTTGGAAAAAGAAAGAGGATATCGCATTCCGCAATGGGCTTACCGGGATGTTCTTTTTATGTTGATACACTACTCCATTGCAGCCTTTGAGTTACTGGAAAGAAAACTCACCGCCAATGAAAAGGAGGAAGTGTTCCAGGTGTTCTACAGGTTGGGTGTAAGGATGAAAATAGAAGACCTGCCTGCTTCTTACAGCGAATGGCTGATCATGAGGCATTCGCATATACGAAACGATTTGGCCTATAGTAATTACACTAAAGATCTTTATAAGCAATACAAAAAACATCTTGGCGCAGCCCGGTATAAACTATTGAAGGAAGGCCAGGTGCTGGTAGTGCCAAAGAGGGTGATAGAGCTATTGAAGCTTAAGTCATATTCCTTATTAGCGCCTGTTGTTCCTGTTTATAAACTCAGTAGAAAAGTAAGATTAGATTCCCTTATCAAAGATCTTATTCTTCCCCCGGAATACAAGAAAGAAATCAGTGACCTTGATGTATTGCCAGTCCATTAAGTTATTCGAGGTATTTGGGCCTTTGTTTTTTGTGCTGTTGCCATTCACCCTGTTTCGCATCCTTTCTCCTTCTCCTGTGAATGATTCTTACCGGGAAGTATTCCTCCATGGACACCCACGGAAATTTTCTGCGAAATTCGAATACCGTACCTTTTGAAAAGATCATATTGTTGGTCAATAAAACCATTGATAGCGCAAAAAGTAGTACCAGCCACCATCCGAGTGATTCTGCATATATTCCATAAAAAGAACTGACTCTTGATACAGAAGGATCTACCGGCAGGTAACGAATCTTTACAGAGGTAGCAGCATAGGGGACATCGTTTCTCAAAAAAGTGTTGCGATAAACGTTACCATTTACAGAGTATGTAGCAGTGAAAGTATTTGCTGAAAATGGAAGGGTAACACTAGCTGTGGTAGGTTCACTAAACAGCCACCTTCCCAGGTATATAAACAGGATGAGCGCGATTATGCCGTTTAGTATAAAAAACATCCTTAGCTTGCCGATACGCATGCTCAAATATTAAAAACTAATCAGGCTTTTGCAACTTACCTGGAGTTTTTGTTGGATTCTTCCTCCGGTTTCATATTATCCTGTTCTTCAGTGGATGTCGTTTCTCTCTGACCGGAAGCCGGGATATAAGGTGAACCGTCTTCCTTTACCTGCACATATGCTTTATCCGTATTCTTTAGAGGGGCATCCTGCTTGTCAAACAAAGGAGAATCCGTTTTTTTCCTGTTATCATCTATCATTTTCCTTGTTTTTATCTATGTCTGTCCCGGTTCCTGTAGTGCCGTGATCCATATGGCCTTCCTGTTGGTCCACATGACTAATATCCTGCTTATGATCTTCCTTCTTTTCCTTTATGCGTCCAAGGTTGCCATCATCAGTACGCCTGTTGAGATTTGTTTCGTTGTTTTTCTTAGTCTCTTTCATACTTAAAAAGGATCGATTATTATGCCAGCAGAGGCCTGCATTTGTGACCTGTGTAGAAATATTGTAGGATATCTAAGCCGTACCATAATGCTCCAATAGAAGGAGATCACTATTGAATCACTATTAGATAACAATTAGATAACTATTACACCACTATTAATAGTTATCTAATAGTTATTCAATAGTTATCTATTAGTTATCGAATGGTTGTGAATATTCTTGCGAGGGTTATGCTACAAGGAGGGAAGGTCCTAAAAAAGTAAAAGCCCCTATCCCGCAGGCCATGGAGCTTTACTTATCTTTTTTAATTATAAGTAGTATGGAAAAAGGTATAAAAACCATGCCAGAAGTCGCTTTAAGCGTGAGGGGTTGCCTTTGGTAATGCAACTGTCCTTTTTAAGCAACAAACTTGTAGGATAATCTCATCAATAATTGCATCTATAAACTATTGTTTTTTAATTGTATTGGTAGAAGCAGGTGGGTTTGTCGGGGCAAAACCAGGAATTCCATAGATCTCTGCTCCAGCATATGGATTTTTACCATTTACGGTAAGTGTGTTGCCGGCCGAACCTACGCTGCCCAGTGAAGTACCGGTGCCAACAGAACCGCTTCCAGTGGTGGTGCCGGTGCCGGGAGCATCTGTGCTACGAAGGAAAAGATGCCCCATTGCAAATCCATACATCCTTTTAGGCATACCGGGAATACCGAAGCCGGCGGGTTGGTTATCAAGATTCCGGGCTCTTTGGTTCAGATCCAGGATCACCGGGTCAGCGATTGTCAGGTGGGAAGATGAACTTTTAGCAGCATTGGAACTGGAGCTGACCATGCTATATGTTGTTGCTGAACTACCTTCTTTCAGGGGAGACCTGTTTTTCTTTATGGTTGTTTTCTTTGCGAAAGTTGACCTTTTTGTCTTTGCGGCTCGCTCGCCAGTTACCTGTGCTTCTGATGAAAGGCTTATTGCTGCTGCGATAAAACCTATCAATACCATGCTTTTCATAAAGAATATTTATACTAATAAGTGGGACAAAATCATTGCCATAATAACCTTTGCAGGTCTTTTTTGCCCCTATTTATTATTAGCATTTTTCAGCAAGCGAGGCTGTGGTCAAAAAAGCCTTAGCAGTGGTTTGAAGCAAAGCAACTAAAATAGTAGAGAACCTTCTAAGAAGCAAAGTAACCACCCTGGTTGTAAAGCTTCTTACGGCATAATTATTATCTATACCTGCAGCATGAAGAATATTAAAGTTCCATTCAACGGGAAAGGTTATAAAATAGCATACGATGTGGAGACCATTGATCTGAATGTTTCCACTCCAAGGTATCTTAATGT
>JBLNAY010000039.1:0-3681 GCA_050259715.1 Candidatus Dadabacteria bacterium | reverse complement strand
AGGATGATAGCTGCCATTTCATCCATCTGAACTGTTTGATGTGTCACTTCCGGTTGTGTCAATTCTCCTTTATTTGTGTGACCTTTAATTGGTCCATAACCAGTCGCTGGATAGAGTTCAGCATAGCCTTGAGTGCCATTAAGGAAGAACCGGTCCAGGTTACTCATGTTGTAGGTAGATAAACAGGAGGCTACGGCTCCTGATGGAAACCCCAGTTCAAACTGTATGGTTTCATCCACTCCTTCTTTAAACTTCACCGGGTCTGTTTTAGTTTCCTGTGCTGTTACCCATACAGGTTCTTCGCCAACCATGTAACGGGCTCCATTTACAGAATAAATCCCTATGTCCATTAATGAGCCACCGCCTGCGAGTTCACGGTTTAATCTCCACTGGTTAGGATTTCCTATACGGAAACCTGTCAATCCCTGGAAGAAGGTGATCTTACCCAGCTCTCCATCTCTTCTCATTCGTATTACTTCGAGTGTCTTTGGCTCAAAGTGCATGCGATAACCAACCAACAATTTCACATTTGCTTTTTTACAGGCATCCACCATTTCCTGTCCCTGCATTGGATTGATAGCCATTGGCTTTTCACAGATCACATGTTTACCTGCATTTGCGACACGAATCACCTGGTCATGATGCAGGGCATTGGGTGTAATAACGTAAACAGCATCGATATCCGGATTATTCTTTACATGGTCGAAAGTGTCATAATTGTAGCAGTTCTTTTCCGGGATATTATACTTCTGTTGCCAGCTGCGGATCTTCGAAGGCGTACCACTGATCACTCCTGTAATCTTTGCTCTATTACAGCTTTGCATGGCTTCGGCTACCCTGTTGCCATAACTGCCCAGGCCCATAATAGCGACTCGTAATACCTCGCCTCCTGTTGAACTCCGGTTAAGACTACTGAGGCCGGTATTATGGCAGAATTTCAAAACAGGTATTCCTATAGCAGATAATGTAACGTTTCGTAAGAATATGCGGCGTGAACTCATGTAAGAGAATTTTTGGTGAGGATAAATAGTTGACCGAAAATCACTCAAACTCACTTCAAATGTAAATACTTAAACAGGGAAAAAAGTACCTTAGTGATTACGAAGAAAACATTTGCAATTTTCAGTTTAGCGTTTTCGGTGGCATAGATAAAATTTGATTTTATATTATGATCCAGTCAGCAAAAGGAACAGATATCGATAGCTATATAGCCGGGTTTCCAACTCAGGTGCAGGAGAAACTTATTCAATTGCGTCTGACTATTAAGAACAACGCACCTGGAGCAACAGAGACTATTAAATATGGTATTCCGACTTTTGTTTATAAAGGAAAGAACCTTGTGCATTTCGGCGGATTTAAAGCGCACGTTAGTTTATTTCCTACAGCAGCAGGTACTGAACACTTTAAAGATCAATTGAACGCATACAAATGCACCAAAGGAACCATCCAGTTTCCTCTTGATAAACCATTGCCGCTCTCGTTGATAACCAGGATAGTAAAATTCAGAGTTAAACAAGTGACCGGGCGTACAGAAAAGAAGAAATCAGCAGCAAAAGCAAAACTGTGATGTATTAATTCTTCTTTTCACGCCTCACGTTTAATCCTGCTTCTTTTAACCATTAACCGCTAAACTTTTAACTATGGATGAATATATGTTGATCTTCAGGCATGAAGATGGAAACAAGGTAGCTTCTCCCGAGCAAATACAAATATGGATGAAGCAAACAATGGATTGGATCGCTACCATTGCAGCTAAGAAAAAGTTCACTGAAGGGAACGGCCTACCCTTTGATGATGCCCGGGTAGTGCGGCATGAGAATGATACCAATGTGGTTATGAATGGTCCTTTTGGCAGGTTAAAAGAAACTATCGGGGGTTACATAATTGTCAAAGCTGATTCTGTAGATGAGGCCGTTGAATTCGCCAAAGGATGCCCTGTGTTGCAAGGTGAAGGAAACAGTGTTGAAGTTCGAAAAATTGCAAGGGCACATACCTGAAAACAAAAGGTTAGTTATCCTTTGTTTTAAACAGAAGATAACTAACCTTTCAAACTAAGGACAGGTCAATTACATGTTCTCATCTCTTTTCCTGTTCGCTTCTTCCCTCGTTTCATTTGTCTCAAAAACTTTCCCTGTCTTGTGCATTACTGAAGAAAAAGGTCCCTCCATATTTTCCTGTGGATCAGTTTTATGTAATGTCTCCTGGTCCGGTTGGAGGGTATTCTTCTTTTCTTCTTTTTTCTGCCTGTCATTTTTATCTACTGACATAATAGTGCTTTGACTAGTATTAATCAAAATGTCTGCCTGAATTCCCTTTTGAAAGGAGCAATGGCAGTTAGTTTCGCACAGGAGTATTTATCTTAACAGGGAATTCATCTATGATACAGCAAAATATCTATACATGAACAGGGTCTTTGGCATTATAGCATTCTTACTGCTTTCAGCAGATTCAACAATACTGTTTGCGCAGAGCAGCGACAATCAGTCTAAGCAAAAACAGCAGACTTATCAAAATCCTTTGAAGGTCGCTTTAGGTGATCCCTATGTTTTAAAAGTTCCAAATGGTAAGTATTACATGTATGGCACAGGAGGCGGAGCTGTACATGGATTTTCTGCCTATTCATCATCTGACCTGGTAAACTGGAAACCCGAAGGTCAGGTATATTTCGGTGACAATAAAAATGGATGGGGCATAGTAGATAGTACATGGGATGGTGCGTATTGGGCACCTGAAGTATTCCAGGTAAAAGGTAAGTACTACATGTTCTACAGCGCTCAATGGAAGAATAATCCTGATCACGAGGTGGAGAATTTCCGTATAGGTGTTGCTGTTGCCGACAAACCCACAGGCCCTTTCGTTGACATGATGAATAGACCGGTATTTGATCCGGGTTACCCAATCCTCGATGCTGATGTTCTGTTTGATAAGGATGGGAGAACTTACCTGTATTATTCACGTGCGTGTTATAAACACCCGGTCAAAAGTGAGATTGCTGATTGGGCAAAAGAAAAGGGCTGGTATAATGAAGTGGAGGAAAGTTGGGTCTACGGTGTGGAATTGAAGCCGGATTTCACTGGTGTGATTGGCAAGCCTTTTTTGTTGTTACATCCCCCTGTGAGCATGAAAGACAAGCAATCAGAATGGGAGAGCCGTTCCGTTACATCGCATGAAGTGAATCGTCGTTGGACAGA
Organism: Candidatus Dadabacteria bacterium; assembly: GCA_050259715.1. Lineage (GTDB taxonomy): Bacteria > Bacteroidota > Bacteroidia > Chitinophagales > Chitinophagaceae > Flavisolibacter. Next base: position 490 of record JBLNAY010000039.1, on the reverse strand, counting down.
AGGCTCGTTCATCTTCAAAAAGGGAGAGACATACTATATCATGTATTCAGCAAATTTTTTTGGGGGTAAGAATTATGCAGTTGGATATGCCACCTCGAGGAATCCTTTAGGACCCTTTATAAAGGCATCGAATAACCCTGTTCTGGAGAAGAATGTTGATAAAGGAGGCATAGTCACCGGAACGGGTCATAATAGTCTTACTTATTCTCCGAATGGGAAAGAAATGTTCTGTGTTTATCATGGGAGGACTACTACTACCGGAAATGAAAGAGTGGTATTTATCGACCGGGTGAAAATCTTAAAAAACGGAAAACTCGTAGTGGAAGGCCCTACCACTTCACCGCAGCCTATGCCAAGGTAAGGACGTTAGAAGTTTAATGTTTAAGGTTTAAGGTTTGTTGTTTGCCTGGGAAATCTGTGTTTGACTTCTCACGTCTCACCTCTCACGTTTACATTGTATTTTGCATTACATCGATTGATGATTAAAACT
>JBLNAY010000038.1:0-8513 GCA_050259715.1 Candidatus Dadabacteria bacterium | reverse complement strand
GGCCTGGGTAATCTGGAAACTCGCACCATCCGCACATTGATAGGTTAATGGATTAAAGATAACCTGCGGAGTGGCTTGCATTGTTACTACCTGTGTAGTGGAATTAAAACAATTTATTCCTGAATAGGCAACCACTTTAACCGTATAATCCTTAGTAGTTGGAATGAAAAACTCAGGATAAGTATGAGAATAAGTCCCTCCTACTGCAGGATTAATAATGACACTTTGATTTGTAGGATCGTTTAGGTAGTCCCAATAGATCTCCAGTTTAACAATGTTTCCAAAATCTACAGTTGAATTGTTCTTCACGACTACAGACTTATTACTGCATTGGACATTACCACCTTGTACACTATACTGTGATTGTGGGAGAGCACCATTTATAGTAAATACCTGAGTAATGTTGGAAATACATCCATCTGTTGAAGTGACTGTTAGTGCAACATTATAGTTTCCTGTAGCAGAGAATTTATGTTGAGGGTTTTTAATAGTAGAAGTGTTTGGATTAGCCGCTGTGGCATTCTTATCATCAAAGTTCCACTGGTAAGTAAACTTGGATGCTGTACCATCGGTTATTGTACTTGTGTCAGTAAATTGAGTGAATGGGTCAGCAAGGCAGTTGCCCGGCATAATAAATCCAGGTACAGGCTGCGGATGTACAACCAAAGGATTATTGTAAACAGAACTTAAACAGCCTTTATCAGTCTTCACCTGGAGAGTTATACTATACGTTCCTGCTGCTGCATAAGTATGACTCACTGCAGCATTAGTGGTATTGGTGGTGGTTGTTCCATCTCCGAGATCCCATGCCCACTGAACAATTGTCCCTGAATTTGCTTTAGATGCATCACTAATTGATATTCCTTTTGTTTCGCAAACCGGTCCGGCTACATTGAAATTGGCTGTTGGAAGACTATTTACTACGAGTGTTTTTACCATAGGCGCGGAACTACAACCAACAGCTGATGTTATAGTTAGTGTGACTGTAAATGTACCTGCACTTGCATAAGTATGTGTAGGAGACTGTTGTGTTGAAGCCTGGCCATCCCCAAAATTCCATGCCCATTGTGCTACCGTACTTCCGGGAGCAGTACTTCCATCAGTGAAACTTACCTGTGTACCAAAACAGACATCTGCTGGGGCAGTGAAGCTTGCCTGTGGCTGAGCATATATAGTGCTGACTTTCTTAATTGTATCAGTAGCACATCCATTATTAGAAGTGACGCTTAACTTAACATCGTATGGACCGGTTCCTGTATAAACATGAGAGGGATTGGTGCTGGTAGCTGTAGTTCCTCCGTCTCCAAAGTCCCAGTTATAAGTTAGTTGTGCCTGGGTGCCATCATTTATTGTAGAAAGATTTGTAAACTGCATATTGCCGGAAGGAAGACAGGCGTTCCCAAATGAAAAACTGGAAACCGGATTACTGCTCACAGTGACCTGCTTACTAAAGATTGTACTCTGGCAACCACTCGCATTTTCCACTTTAAGTTTAACTGAATAAATACCTGTTGATGCAAATGTATGAGCCTGTGAGGCACCCGTTGTTGCTGTAATCACAGGAGTGCCATCGCCAAAATCCCAATACCATTTGGTGATAGAAGATGTTGTAGTACTGGAGGAATCTGAAAAACTAAGACTTTTCCCAACGCAGAAAGGAGTGTATACTCCAAATTTAGCAACCGGGGGACTTGAAAGAGTTACTGATTTTTGTAAAGTATCTGAAAGACACCCTATATCCGTGATAAGAGAGAACTTTATGGGGTAGGTACCTGCAGCAGTATATAAATGTTGAGCATTTTGCTGTGAACCTGACATAAATGAGCCATCTCCATAATTCCATCCCCAGATATAAGCATTTCGTCCGTTTGTATTTGAAATATCTGTGAACTTAACACTATCTGAAACACAACCACTCGCCGTAATAGTAAAGTCAGGTACAGGCCTATCATAAACCTTTAAATCATAATCAATCTCCTGTTCTCCACTACAACCTTCAGGTGTTGGGTTTTGGGCAAGTACCTTAATGGGATAAGTAGCAGGGAAAGTACTTGTGTTTGTAATGCTATACGCACGGGGCAAGGTATACCTATATAATTGTTTTCCATTGATTACCCATGTACTGTCGTATACAGGTGTATTCACTATAGTATCCGCAAATAGCCCATTGAACTTCCATTGTATTTGAGTGGGCTGATAAGGGAAGGTCATGCTAAAGTTGAAAGGGGAGTTACGGCAGGCCGCCGGAAAGTCTACAGTAGCATATTGATTCTTAATGGAAGCGAACTGGTACAGGTCTTTTACGTTTGAGCCAGCTGAATAGCCATATGTTTCTGCATTAGCATAGCCATAAGCAATCGCATTGAAACCGGAATCTGACTGAATGGTATGATATCCTTGCGTTACGTTATTTAAATACAGGTAAGAATAGGAAGGGTCTGACGGATGTACCTGCCATGAAGATAATGGTATGCTTAGACCATCTAATTTGAAGGAAGACATGCCAGTTCCACCATTCCTCATTACCACATGAATATGATGTTGGTGGGCAGAAGTAGGAGTTGCTATCAGGTTTGAGCTTACCAGGGTTACCTTACTTATATTCTGTTCAACAGGATTTAACATTATCATGTCCGGATCGTAAGGAGTCTGGTTGCCATCACATCCCTGGGTTGTGAAATATTGTGCTACGGAAATTGGTTTATCAGATACTATCGAATTTGGAACCTTATTATAGAACTGGTAGAAGTTGTTTACAAATGAAGAGGAAGGGATCAGGGCCCCATTGAGATAAACGTTTGCTGTAGGATCACTCCTGATTATCCTGTAAATGTTTGTAAGACGGCTATAACTGGGTACCGTGAGATATTTTAATCCCCAGCTCCCTACGGGGTATAGTTGTTGGTACAAATTATCAGAACTATTCTGGTTACAGGAAGTTGCTGTAATAAATATTTTACCACTACCGGAAAACACCGCAATTCGCTTACAACCTGTAGCTCCGCTTGCCACGGATTTAATTTTGGTCCCACTCAAATCCACCCCGGTAAACACTCCTGAGCCCGGATTAACCGTTCCAAGCACCTGGTATATTTCTCCTTTATTAAGATTTACAGGGTAGGTATTACCAGCAAGCCATCCATTCTTAGTATTAGCTGAAGGTGTAATCTCTACAGTTGTGTTATCCTCAACAGCAATGATTGTGATGTATGAATTAGAATTATTCTCATTAGATATTTGGGTGAAATTTGACGCATAATATTCCTTACCCAAAACAGGAGTAGGCAGGCATAGGGTGGCCGCACTGGCAGCGCTCCTTGTTATATAAGAATATACTACTATAGGCTGATCGGAAGTCACATGGATAGCCCGGTCAGTGAATTTTCCTTCATTGTTTACAAAGTAAGTATTAGGAATATTTACCGTGACCACATTCCCTGCAGTAATTGATCCTGATTGAATGATGGTTCCTCCATAGATTTCAACTTTGTAAGGAGTGTTCACATCCGAGGTAATATATAAGGTCATAACAGGTGCACCGCCCCCATTCACCATCCCAACATGGTAGCAATAGGCTAACCAAAATTCCTTACCCTTATTGGAGAAGTCCTGTCCAAAGGTTAGAGTACAGGTTAGTAAAAGCAGTAGTGCGAAGCCAAGTCGGTTCAGGTTCATCAGACAATTCTCAAAAGGTCAAAATCGTGTGTTCTGCAATTTAACGAAAACCGCTACTGTTCTAGTATTTTTTCGATAACCAGGTACACATATTTAGACTTTAACATTTAAGGTAAGTTTAATCAGGTGCCAATAAGATTTATCAACCGAAAGGATCTAACCAGCCATAATGTCAGAAAGAGTAACTAAGGTGTAACTCTGGCCTTTCCGAAATCATTCTTATCGCAACCAGACTTATTAAAAATAAATTTCTCCCGTGGTGGTAAAGAGAGATTATGGATTTACTCGGTCGCAATTATAACTCTTTACTTAAAGTAAAACTTTAACTGTCGGATGAACTTTCAATATCCTCCGAAATGATGAATTTTCATTTAAGCATTTATGTAATATGTTTGCTTAATTGAAGTTATGAATTACTTAATCATGTCAATCAATTGGTTTTCAATTATTTACAGAAATAACAATAGGGTTTGTTTAACCTGATCTTAAAATGCTGCCAATTTATAATTTTCGGTACGGCATGCATAAATTAAATTAGAACTTATTTACTGTAAATTCTATTATAACCATTATTTTACGTGTTAATAATCTTAAGAAAAAAATTAGTATTCTACACTAACTTCAAAATCAAGTGGTTATCTAATTTATTTAGCCATAAATTACACAACTGAAATTCCCCAACAGTGCACGATCTTTGCATTTTTAATCCCATGATAAGGAATTACCTCTTACCTGCCCTATTGGCTGCAGGAATCGTTTTAAGCGGATGTACTAAAATCCAGGAACCGGCTTTTAGAAGAATTGAAAACTTCAGATTGAAGAATATTGGACTCACGTCAGGCACTATTGGATTCAATGTGACCTATTACAATCCAAATAATTTTGGAGTAACTGTCAAAGAGACACAGGCTGATGTATCTATAGATTCGGTGTTTTTAGGAAAATTCATGCAGGACAACCTCACGGAAGTGCCCCCAAAATCAGAGTTCTCCATTCCCATTTCTGGTACAATCCCTATAGGAAAAGTGCTCCAGTTAGACCCCCGGAATTTAGCAAACAGGGATATATACATTAAGGCTATAGGCTCAACGCAAGTGGGAAAAGTGGGGGTTTATATAACAAAGCCATTCACTTATACAGGTCGGCACAGGCTGGATGAGATCAAGCTTTAAAACCTCAGAACTCTGGTTTAGTCTATTCAGAATGCAAAGCTTTTGCATAGTGTTTCCATAGCTTTTACAAGGTGAAAAGCCTTGTAAAAGCTATGGAAATGTGATTCAAATACTATTGAAAACGTTTGTAAACACCCTTAACGAGTTGGTTTATTTGACCAAGACTACAAACAAAAAGCCCATGGTAATCCATGGGCTAAATAGTTGATACTTGTTAAGTGGTTAGTGCTTCTGTGTGCCTCCCCCATCTTCAGGCTTTTTACAGCACTTTGGAAGCATTTTATAGCTATCGGGGTTTGCCGCAATTTCATTCGCATCATAACCTGCATTGGCTATTGCTGCTTTGATTATTTCAACATCAGTTCTGTCACTGAGGTACTTCACCAAAGTTTCTTTTTGCTTGTATTTGACATTTACAAAGGTCACTCCATCAATTCTTTTCAGGTACTCTTCTATCCTGCTCTTGCATTTATCACACTGCACTGTAGGTGTTTTTATCGTCACCACCTGGGCTACTTTAGATTGAGCGGATGATGAAAGGCTGAAGCCTGAAATGATTAAGGCAGCCAAAATGATCTTTTTCATACAGTTGAGAATTTTTACCGAATTTAATTAAGTCCGCTCCATGTGTCGGGCTGAGAACGCCATTTTAACAAAACTTCCAATTCTTTCTCCTGTACTATATTTTTTCTTACTGCCAGGTCCAGCAGGGCGGAATAATTCGAAAGAGAATAATAAGGAACAGCCGCTACTTCGAAGGCTGCCGCTGCCTGCGGAAATTCATAGTTGAAAATTGAAACCATCCCGGTTATTTTTAACTCGTTTTGCCGTAAAACATCCACTACCTGCAGACTGCTTTTACCGGTTGATACCAAATCCTCCACCACGACTGTTTTTTGTCCGCTGGTAAATTCGCCTTCAATTTGGTTTCCAAGGCCATGCTCCTTTGGCTTTGGACGTACATAAATAAAAGGTAATTTCAATTGGTCGGCTATCATAGCTCCCCATGCTATACCTGCGGTTGCGACTCCGGCTATTAGTTCCGCATCCTGGAATTTTTCAAAGACTATATTACATAACTCGCTTTTAATGAAGTCCCTGATAAAGGGCTTTGAGAGCAATTTGCGGTTATCACAGTATATAGGACTCTTCCATCCACTTGCCCATGTAAACGGTTGTTGTGGACTCAATTTGACTGCTCCGGCCTGGAGCAATTTTTCTGCTGAGATAAAAGCGTCTGTCATGCCGCGAAGGTATTAGAACATCCCCATTATCTTCGCTCTCCACAATATGACCAAGATTTACTTCAATAACAAGCCTCTTTTACTAGTAACCGACGCATCGCAGGCAGATGAATATCTACATCGCCCTGATACCATTTTCATCGATGATTTTGAACCACCTGCCATAAACACTATGATCTATGAAATGCAGCAGGATACATATGAAGCAGGCGTCTTTGTTCACAAGGATTTAGAAGCACTTTTAGAGGCATTCCGGCAAAAGTTTACCGTATTAAAAGCTGCCGGAGGATTTGTATATACCCCTGAAATGAAGGTTTTATTCATTTTCCGCCGCGGCAAATGGGACTTACCTAAGGGAAAATTAGATGAAAATGAATCCAATTCAGAGTGTGCCATTCGCGAGGTAAAAGAAGAAACCGGTGCTTCCAACATCATTATTCAGCAACCGTTACTTACCACTTATCATACCTATTACCAGGATAAACAGCATATCCTTAAAGAATCTCACTGGTTCCTTATGAAAAGCTCATTACAGGAACTTCATCCTCAATTGGATGAAGACATTGAGAAATGTGAGTGGGTTAATTTTTCTGAACTGGAGTCTAAATTACCAGGGACCTACGCCCTTATAAAGGACGTTGTTGAAGAGGCAAAAAAGATTCTTACTCCCTCTTCTTAAACAAACAACAGGTTTTTATCGTGTGCCTGGATCGTTCTCAATACCACATCCGGGACAAATTGTGAGACATCGCCTCCGTTCTTTATCACGTCTCTAACAAGAGTAGAGGCAACTGAAGTATATTTCGGTAAACACGTAAGAAAGATCGTCTCAATATTCTTATCCAGGCTCCGGTTCATATCAGCAATTGCTTTCTCGTATTCAAAATCATTCACATACCTTATGCCCCTTAAAATATAATTAGCGTTCACCCTCTGACAACACTCTACCGTCAGTCCTTCATAAATAACCGCTTCCACTTTCGACTCCTTTGCATAGATCTCGTTGATCCAATCTTGCCGTTGAAGCGCCGAAAACATAGGTTCTTTGTTAGCGTTTATACCAATCCCAATAAATAATTTATCAAAAAGGGGTAATGCCCTGTCTATAATATCAATGTGTCCAAAGGTGATTGGATCAAATGTGCCCGGGAAAAGACAACTCTTCATAGTTCTACTTTTTGTCGGCCGGTAAGGTTAAGAATCAACGCAAATCTATAGTGATATATGATTATGCCGCAGTATTTGATAATAAATATAAAGCAGCCATACGTACCGCAACTCCATTTTCTACCTGTTGCAGGATAATGGACTGATCACTGTCTGCTACATCGCTGTCCAATTCTACACCCCTGTTGATAGGGCCCGGGTGCATAATAGTTATCTTCTTTGGAAGGCTTTCTAGTAGTTTTTTGTTAATTCCATAAGCAAGATTGTACTCCCGGAGAGAAGAAAACAGCACCTGGTTTTGTCTTTCCAATTGGATACGCAGAACATTGGCTACATCACACCATTCTAATGCATTCCTGAGGTTATATTCCACCCGTACATTGAAGGCCTCCGTTATATACTTGGGAATTAGTGTGGGGGGGCCGCAAACCACAACTTCAGCACCCATCTTATTTAAAAGATAGAAATTACTCATCGCCACCCGGCTATGCATAACGTCTCCAATGATAGCCACTTTTAATCCTTTCAGATTTCCAAACTTCTCAATCATTGAAAATGCATCTAATAACCCCTGGGTAGGATGTTCGTTTATTCCATCACCGGCATTAATAATAGCCGCAGGAATATGTTTAGCCAAAAAGTGAGGAGCTCCTGTGGCACTATGCCTCATGACAACCATATCCACTTTCATCGATAGAATATTATTTACGGTGTCCAGTAAAGTTTCCCCTTTTTTCACCGAAGAAGCTGCAGCCGTAAAATTGATGGTATCCGCCGATAATCTTTTTTCCGCCAACTCGAATGAAATCCTTGTCCTGGTGGAATTCTCAAAAAACAAATTAACAATGGTTACATCACGTAATGAAGGCACTTTCTTTATAGGCCTTTGTAATACTTCCTTAAACTCTCTTGCTGTTTTCAGTATAAGATTGATGTCTTCCGGAATCAGATCTTTTATACCTAATAAATGCCTGGTAGAAAGAGCCATAGTTTATTTTCAGTTTTCTGTTTTCTGTTTACAGTTTTTTAGTTCGTTTAAGGGCTAAAGGTTTAACGGTTTAAGGGTTTAAGGTTCTTTTGGTTTTTATTTTCCTCGAGACGCGAAGCATCGCTTCTCTATTCATTACTCATCACTCATTACTCATCACTCCTCATCCCAACAACACCACTTCATCCTTTCCGTCTCTTTCTTTCCATAATACTTTTATCGTTTGAGTGATAATTGAATCTATGGAACGACCGGTATAATCTGCCT
>JBLNAY010000037.1:0-6288 GCA_050259715.1 Candidatus Dadabacteria bacterium | reverse complement strand
CTTCCACCGGTCTTTATTTGGGTGCTGCTCCCATATTAATGGATCTGCAGCCACTGCATATAATTCTTCGAAATGATCTTCCGCTAAAGGGAAGAGAATTACTTTGTCGTTTTCTAATACAGGCTGCAGATTAAACTTCATTATATACTTGTTATATTTTGGAGAAAGCTTTACCTAAATAAAAAACAGTACAGCTATTTAGAAAATATACATTGACCACCTATCCCTCGAGAGCCTGGTCCTCCAAAATATTGAGAGTAAACGAATCTGCCTGGCCTTTGTAGTATTTTTTCAGAGCATCTTCAAAACATTTGTATTCGGGATTGTTTTCAAGTGATTTGTTTGCTTTTACTACTTCATTAAAAAGAGTCATGGAGGAGCGGAATTTCAGATAGTCAGGATAGCCGAAAATTTCTTCAGCCGATTTACCGTTAACTTCATTAGTAAGAATCCGGGTTAATTCTATTAGCCTCTTACCTAAAGTGTCGTCCAGCAGGTATGCTTCTGCTTCTTCAAGATTCTGAATTTCATATTGCCTGGCGATTACTGATTTTCCCAGTCCTGTGATTTGCGGGAAAATGTACCACATCCAGTGTGTTTTTTTACTTCCGATCTTCATTTCCTTTACCACTTCAGAATAACATTTGTCCTGGGCTGTTTTAAAGCGGGTGAGATCATATTTCATATAGGTGATTAAATATAGTAAAAAAGCTTGTAGTGAAATTTATTGTGCTGTGCATTTGAGGCTGGATAAGAGCAACAAAAAGTACCCTCACCTATATATAAACGATCAACGGGAATTCATACACCTTTTCTGCTTACAACCATTATTCTTCATCAGACCTTCTATATCCGTTTCTAAACTCTCCCTAAGCCCTCGCACGCTATTGCCACGCTATTAGCACGGAATTAGCACGGAATTACCACGGAATTAATTCCGTGCTAATTCCGTGGTAATAGCGTGCTAATTCCGTGGTAATTCCGTGCCCGTCTATACAAGGTCCTTGGGACCCTTATTAGACAATCTACTAATCATTCTTCTGGATTGGAATAAATACCAGCCGTAGCAGTTTTTATTATAAGGTAGAATTCACTACATTAAGGGCTGAAAACCTACTTCTATGATTGTGCGATTTGCTTTGCTAAGCTGTTTATGCTTTTCAATAACTTCCATTATGGCCCAGCAACCTAAACCTGAAGAAACAGAAGTATGGTCGCCTGTTCCTAAAGTGATCGACCCGGGTAAACCCTGCACCGGGGTGCCATCAGATGCCGTCATTTTGTTCGACGGTAACAATTTAAACCAGTGGGTTAGCGCTAAAGATCCTTCCAAAGCGGCACCGTGGGAATTGGACAACGGCTTAATGAAAGTTAATAAAGCGGGAGGCGACATCCAGACTAAAGAAAAATTTACCGACTACCAGTTGCACATCGAATGGAAGGTGCCTGAGAACATAACCGGCAGCGGGCAGGCCCGCGGTAATAGCGGTGTTTACCTGGCAGCAATACCCGGAGGCGGCTACGAAGTACAGATAATGGATAGCTATAACAACAGCACTTACGTCAACGGGCAGGCAGGAAGTGTGTACAAACAATTCATTCCACTGGTGAACCCGATCAGGCCGCCCGGACAATGGAATGTATATGATATCATCTGGACAGCCCCCCGTTTCAAAGCAGATGGTGCACTACTTAATCCCGGGCGTGTGACAGTGTTGTTTAACGGAGTGTTGGTTCAGAATAATGTCACACTCAAAGGGAAGACAGAATACATCGGCCAACCGACCTACGTGGCGCATGGCGCTGCACCCATTTTGTTGCAGGCACATGGAGATAAAAGCGAACCTATTTCATTCCGCAACATCTGGGTGCGCCGTCTATAACTATTTTCAAATGATCAATTGATCAATATTCAGGTGACCAGCTAATTTTTCAAATTACCACATCTTTAAATATTCAAATTACCTCGATGGGAGACTTCCAACTTAAAGTTCAACCGAAAAACTATGATGTTGTGATTGTTGGCTCCGGGGCCGGTGGAGGAATGGCGGCCTATGTTCTGGCCCATGCAGGATTGTCTGTAGCATTAATGGAAGCAGGTCCCAGCTATGATCCGGCAAAGAATATCACGCAATTGAAATGGTCGTATGAATCGCCACGACGCGGCGCCAGCACTAAGTTCAGGCCCTTTGGTGATTTCGATGCTTCTTACTGGGGATGGGAGATAGATGGTGAACCTTATACACAAGCTGAAGGCACGGAATGGGACTGGTGGCGTTCGCGCATGCTGGGTGGACGAACTAACCACTGGGGACGTATCTCCCTGCGCTTTGGTCCAAAGGACTTTAAAAGAAAAAGTATTGACGGGCTCGGAGATGACTGGCCAATAGGTTATGAAGACGTAAAGCCGTATTACGACAAAATAGATAAACTCATTGGTATTTTCGGAACCAATGAGGGTCTCGAGAATGATCCTGACGGTATCTTTCTTCCTCCGCCTAAACCGCGCTTGCACGAACTGTTTATCAAAAAGGCAGCACAACAGGCAGGCGTTACCGTTATTCCCTCGCGCCTTTCGATACTGACACAGAAGATCAATGACCAGAGGGGAGTGTGCTTTTTTTGCAGGCAGTGCAACAGGGGCTGCCAGGTGCATGCGGATTTCTCTTCTTCATCTGTATTGATTAAACCGGCGATTGCCACTGGTAAGGTGGACCTTTTTGACCAGGCCATGGTGCGGGAAGTATTAACTAATAAAGAAGGACTCGCGACAGGAGTTTCTTATGTAAGTAAGAAAGACCTGCAGGAATACCAGGTTAAAGGCCGGACAGTGATATTAGCTGCCAGTGCGTGCGAGAGTGCGAGGCTGATGCTGAATTCGAAGTCAGTCCGGCATCCGAACGGCTTAGCCAACAGCTCTAATGTAGTTGGAAAATACCTGCACGATTCCACAGGGGCATCCATGGGTGGTTATATACCCCAATTGTTTGACCGTAAGCGTTACAATGAAGATGGAGTCGGCGGGATGCATGTGTATTCTCCATGGTGGCTTGATAATAAAAAGCTTGATTTTCCCCGAGGTTATCATATTGAATATGGCGGTGGCATGAGCATGCCGGGGTATGGCTTTGGATTTAATATCCAGAATCAAAATGGAAAATACCTGGTGAAGGGCGTGAAGAAGGAAGCAGGTGGTTATGGGAAATCACTGAAGCAGGATTACCGGTTTTTTTATGGTGCGGGTGTAGGAATGGCGGGCAGGGGAGAAGCAATTGCCAAAGCAGATAATTATTGTGAAATAGATCCGAACGTAGTAGATAAATATGGTATCCCGGTTTTGCGCTTCCATGTAAAGTGGACAGATTATGAAGTGAAACAGGCAAAGCACATGAAGGAAACTTTCCGCGAGATTATGCACAATATGGGGGCGGTAATCACCTATGGTGATGATGGTCCTGAAAAGAATTATGGACTGGAGCCGCCGGGCAGGATCATTCATGAAGCGGGTACCGTAAGAATGGGTAGTGATCCGCGCACATCTGCTCTCAATAGTTTTAACCAGGCCCACGACTGTAAGAACCTTTTCGTCATGGATGGAGGTCCTTTTGTTTCACAGGCCGATAAGAATATTACGTGGACAATACTGGCGCTGTCGATGAGGGCATCTGAATACCTTGTAGACCAGTTAAGGAAAAGGAACATTTAATACCCGGATGAATTCCCAATTGTAAATTTTAAATTCAAAATCGTACAAATGGACAGACGTAAATCTCTTAAAGTATTGGCACTTTCAGCAGTTTCCGGCAGTTTAGTGCTGGATGCATGTAAGAATAGTGAAGTGAAAGTAAAAGAGAAGCCACAGGAGAAACCCGGTGCTATTAGCTATGACCGGATGGACGAAGAAAAGGAGGCTGATGAGAAGCTCAAGGCTGAAAAGTTTTTTACGGATCACGAGATGGCGACACTTGCAGTATTAGCAGATATTATTATACCCGCTGACGAGATTTCGGGTAGTGCCACTCAGGCAGGTGTTCCGGATTTTATTGAGTTTATGGTGAAGGATAAGCCGGAGTTGCAGACACCGTTGCGTGGAGGACTGCGCTGGCTGGATGTGCAGATGGTAAAACTTTACGGCACTTCATTTAAAGACAGTAAACAGGATCAACAGCTGGCAATAGTTGAGGCTATCGCTTACCCCGAAAAAGCAAAGCCGGAAATGAAGCAGGGAGTAGCCTTCTTCAATCAGATGAGAGATCTCACAGCAACAGGGTTCTTTACTTCAGAGATGGGGATTAAAGATCTTGGCTATCTTGGCAATACACCAAATCAGTGGAATGGAGTTCCTGATGATGTTTTAAAACAATATGGACTCGCGTATACTGAAAAGGAGATGAAAGAGTGTGTGAAGTTTAGTTGACACTTTTCCATTTTACATTGCTGCAAAAGGGGAACAGAATGAATCACCTTTTATCGACCACCTTTGTTTTATCAGCCTCTTTAGCCTTCTTTTTAAAGAACCCACGGAAAAGGAAGTTATGTTGAAGGGCCTCCAGATCTTCATCCAGCTTTTTGGATCCGGCATTAAGATTCTCCAGTGTTCCCTTAAGGTTTTTACCTGCTTCAGGGTCATTCAACAAAACTCCTACTGGTGATTGATTGCTATTGAGATTTTTACTTGCCTGGTTAATGTTACTGCTTACCAACTTAAAGCTATCGGTGATCTGGTTGGCCTTCTCCGAGGCTTCATGCAATTGGGCAACAGTGGAACGTAAGCGACGGAAAATAACTGTATCACTTACCAGTTCATTGGTCAAAGATCCGGGTGAATGTAAACGTGCGGTGTAGTCGCTAATGTTTGCAGTAAGTTGTTGTGCATTAGTGGATGCTCTTTGAAGAATAGCTAATGTTTGTTGCAGGGAAATAGCCATAGAAGGATCATTAAGCAACCTGCCAATACTTCCTTTTCCCTGGAGCAGGTTTGTTGTCAGGGCCTTCAGGTTAGCAGTCACATCTACAAGATTCTTATTGTTTTGCTGTAGTGTTGCCATCATTTCGTCTGTGCTGAGCCCATTTTCTACTGCCAGCACATCATTCGACTTCACCATGGGTGCCGCGTCACTTCCCCCATAAATAACAACGATCTTATTGCCAATTAAACTTTCTGAACCAATCTTCGCCAAAGCATCCTTTTTAATAAACTTCTGCAGGTCGGCATCGAGATTCATCTCTACTTCTACATTCGACTTGTCGGTGATATTAATTTTATGGATAGTGCCAATCTTCACCCCATGAAACCATACATTATTCCCGGTTTGTAATCCACTAACATCTGAAAAAACAGCTTTCACCATTACCTTCTTATCAAATGTTTTCTTCTGGCCGCCAAGAGTCAGTACCCCCGCAAGGAATACGGCTAAAGCCAATATGATGAAGATGCCAACTATTACAGCCCTCCTGTTGTTAGTTCTTGTCATTTCTACTGTATAAAATTGTATTCAAAAAAACTTCTTATTCTTTCATCGTCGGTTTCGAAGATCTCATCAAAACTTCCCTGTCTCACAAACTTTCCCTCCAGCATCATCATAATGCGATCCCCTGTGGATTTTGCACAGGCCAGGTCATGTGTGATGATGATGGAGCTGGTGTGGAATCGCTCCTGCACCTGGTTGATCAAATCATTGATCTCGGTGCTGGTAATAGGATCCAGCCCAGCTGTTGGTTCGTCATACAACATGATCTCCGGTTGAAGTATCAACGTGCGTGCAATACCTATTCTTTTTCTTTGTCCACCCGAAAGCTCCGAAGGCATCTGGTTAATGGTTTGTGACAACCCCACTGCATCTAAAACATTTTCTACAGCGCTGTTTACCTCTTTGCTCGTGATATGTTTTGAATTCTGTACCAATGGAAATTCCAGGTTTTCCCGTACTGTCATACTATCATATAGTGCACCACTTTGAAAGGAGAAGCCGATTTTTAATCTCAACTCTCTTAATTCTCTATCTGTAAGGAGTTCCACCTCTTTTCCGAGTACGTTTACATGGCCTCTGTCAGGTTTTAATAGCCCTGCAATAACTTTAATAAGGACGGACTTTCCCGTACCTGATCTTCCCAGGACTACAACATTCTCTCGCTTATAGAGATCAAGGTCAATGCCCATGAGAACATTATTATCTCCAAAAGATTTATACAAACCTCTGATTGAGATTACTTTCTCCGTGTGTTCATGTATGATGTGCTTCTTTTTCAATGGCCGGCATTCCTTAAGTAAGTAGAAATTTGAACTAT
>JBLNAY010000036.1:0-2607 GCA_050259715.1 Candidatus Dadabacteria bacterium | reverse complement strand
ACTTATCCAATATTGCTCCGGAGCTCCATAATGCGTCTAATTGATCCCTCTCTTGAAAGATGCTTTCTTACGGGTCAAGTGCAAAAGATGATGGATAAGATAACGATTTCTTTTATGCGGTTGGTTTTAAGAACCAATGGACTAGTTGCACCCCTTATCAATCAATATCCCTTCCTGGCAAAGTCAATTGCACTCATCCATTCCACCTCTTATTTCGCTAATCAAAATCAAAGTAATAAAATAAAGGAGAGAAGGGTGGGGGAATGCGAAATCTTTCCTTCTACTAAGGGTATGACAAAAAATAAGGGCACTATAATGAACGTATGGAAGGCAAAAAAAAATGCACCCATCGAGTCTCTAACATGAGAAGCATCCACCGTCTTTTGCTCTTGAGAGTGGACTGAAGGGGGGTCTGAAACCCCGCGTGACCGGACGGACAGGAAGTTCAGGATGACGCACTGATCACTGATCACTGATCACGTATCTAATATTTCCCCGGAGCTCCATTTCGAATCCGATTGATCCCTCTCTTGATGGATGCTTTTTTAATGTATTGAGGCAAAAAAATAGAGGTTGACAATTGCTTGCCAACCTCTATTAAGATTATCGTGTTTTGAGTTCTTATTGAACTTCTTTCACTTCTTTTTTATAAGGTAAATACCAGTTTCCCTTATTCATTAATTTTAGACGTATGGCTTCTTTTTCAGAAGGATCTGTAAACTTAGCGGCCACTTTGTCGGCCAGGTAAGCAGGATTGCTTCTGCGTTCGGCAACACGCACCAAATCGAACCAGCGTTTTCCTTCAAAGGCAAGTTCCAGCGCACGTTCATCCATGATCAGGTCTTCGATGTATTGAATTCTTTCTTCGCCTTGAAGCGCCACTTTTGAAGTATCGCCGTTATTAATAACAGTTAAACTGTCAGGAACCAATTTAGGTTTCAAGTAAGCTCGTCCTCGGATTCCAATATTCTTATTCCATCTGTTATAGGTGGCAGGAACTGTTTTTTCACCTTTAAAACCAGCATTTAACAGGATAAGTGCAGTTTTTGAATCTCCGTTTCTGTTCAATGCTTCTGCAAGTAACAGGTGGATATCAGCAGCTCTTGAAAGGATAATATCGGTGCTGAAAGGTTCTGATTTATTGATAGAATATTTATTGACATAAAATTCACCGCTGGAGGTAGTATCCAATGTTGCGCCAATACCTCTGAAAACATCACCATTAGTACCTGCTGCAGGAATCTGGGTTAAGAAAGAATCCACCAATAGCTGGGTAGGTTTCGCCATAAACTGGTCGTTTGGTAAAAGCCATTTAGCCAATGGATTGAATTGTTTTTGCTGTTGGTTATATGGAATTACAGTGATATTTTCTGTCTGCTGGGATTCTGCATCCTGGAAAATACTCTTCCATGCTTCCATCGTATAGCCGTTGTCAACCTTATAGACTGAATTTCCATTGCCATAACTTTCTGCGGCCATTTTAAGATAGGTAATTGCATTGGCATAATCCCCTTTTTCGAGGTATAATTCGCCCAATACCGCTCTACTATTTGGAAACCCTCCAAAGTAGGGTTCCGCATACTGAGTTAATTCCGCATTGGTTGGAATAGTAGGAACCAATTGGTTGATTAAGGTATCAATCATGACACTCTTAGTCAAAATTTCCTGGTGCAGATTTTCAGGAAGCGAGGGCAAATTATCATTAATCAATGCAGCCTCTCCGTATAGTCTGACCAGTTGCAGATAAGTCCAGCTTCTAAGACTAATAAGAGCGCGTTTCGTATACTTCAGATAAAACTCGTTGAACTGTCGGTCATACTGAGTAACTTTATCAACATTCAGAAGCGCTTCATTGACATTGATAATTACCTTGTAATAGTCTGATGCATCCAGGTAAGGATTATCAAAAGAGAATACCTGGTTGTTAATATCTTTCAAAAAAGCATCAGCATTAGGGGTCGCGATCATCTGGTCAGACCTTAATCCATCAATCATGATGGTATTAGGGGCTACGCCTTGTAAAGGCACCAATACACCGTCCAAAGTTGCTCCAATATCGTTGATTGATTTATAATGCTGATCAGGCGTAATTCTTTCACCGTTCTGTTCGTCAAAGAATTTTTCGCTGCATGAAAAGCTGGCAAATGCAATAACAACGAGAGCAAACAGCTGATATGGTTTTATATTGAATCGTTTTTTCATTTTATAGAATTTATCCTGTTATAAATTTAATTTAAGGCCTACGATAAACGATTTTGGTTGAGGCATTTTTCCATAATCAATACCCATGTAGAAGGGGTTGTTTGAATATTGGAAATCAGGATCATAACCACTATAATTTGTAAAAGTCAGTAAGTTTGTTCCTGTCACATAGAGTGTTATGCCTTTATATAAACCGGCAACCTGAGGAAGTGTGTAATTTAAGGTGAGTTGTTTCAACCTTACATAAGATCCGTCTTCAATCCAACGATCGGAGAAAACTGTATTACCTGTAGGATCGCCAAATGATGCGCGTGGCATTGTTGAACTTGGATGTTCTGGTGTCCACCTGTCAAGAACGCTTACCATCTGATTGGCATAAGAATCCATGGATTCAGTTTTGTATCT
>JBLNAY010000035.1:0-47324 GCA_050259715.1 Candidatus Dadabacteria bacterium | reverse complement strand
CACCTGCTGAAATTGCGGATGAAATAAAGAAGCATATTCCTGGTTTTACTATCGATTATTCACCTGACTACAGGCAGCAGATCGCAAACAGCTGGCCACAGAGCATTGATGATTCTGTTGCTCGACGCGACTGGGGCTGGAAACCGGAATATAATCTTTCAGCTATGACAGAAGATATGCTGGAGAACCTGGAAAAGGAACTTGATCAAGCAGTCTAAGCTGTGATGTTAACTCCTGAACAGGAGAGCGCATGAAAGCCTTACAACTGAAATTTGCTAGTTTCGTGGACTTTAGGACTTCCTGTTACGACAACCAACAAATTTTAGGCGAGTAGATGAACAAAGAAAATCTTACGGAGACGGGCATACCTGTATCAGTTACTTTAAATGAAACACTTGAGGCAGAAGATGGGAATAAACCCTCGTATGATAAACACCGGTTTTTGACTATTGCACTGCTTTCTATTGCTGTGGCAGTGGCAATAAGCTTAGTTGCTAAATTCCTGGTCTTTCTTATCAACTTTGTTACCAATGTTTCGTTTTACGGGCATGCTTCTATAAATGCTTCCAGTCCTGCTAACAACCACCTGGGATTGTGGGTTATTGTTATACCTGCAATGGGAGGTATTGTTGTGGGATTAATGGCTGTTTATGGATCGAAAGCGATCAGGGGACATGGCATTCCTGAAGCAATGGAACAGATATTAACTAACCAGAGTAAAATAAAGCCTTCTGTAATGTACCTGAAGCCGTTGTCTTCAGCTATTTCAATAGGTACGGGAGGCCCTTTTGGTGCTGAAGGGCCGATTATCGCAACAGGTGGTGCATTAGGATCGACTTTCGGGCAGATAATAAAAATCACGCATAATGAAAGGAAGATACTGTTAGCAGCAGGAGCAACAGCTGGGATGTCGGCTATTTTTGGAAGCCCGATTGCAGCCATTTTTCTTGCTATTGAATTACTGCTGTTTGAATTTTCACCCCGATCCTTTATTCCTGTGGCCCTCGCGTGCATTACCGGTGCTGCAGGACATCACTTTTTATTTGAAGGTGGTTATGTGTTCGATCCGGGAGTAATAATAAAATCTCCATCCAATACTGCACTTTTTATCTATAGTGCTATGGGCATAGTGATTGGCTTTTTATCGGTGTTGGTAACCAAGATTGTTTACTTCATCGAGGATGCATTTGAGCATCTGCCAGTACACTGGGCATTATGGCCGGCTATTGGAGGTGTTGCTGTTGGTGTCATCGGTTATTTCTATCCAAGGACTTTAGGGGTGGGTTATAATAATATCACTGATGTTCTTTCCGGTTCACTGACAGTTCAGTTACTTATTTCACTGTGTAGCATGAAATTTCTGTCATGGGCAATCTCGCTTGGCAGTGGTACTTCGGGAGGTACATTAGCACCATTGTTAACTATTGGAGGGGCGGCCGGATCTTTGTTGGGAATTGTAGTTTCACACTGGTTTCCTTCAGCAGGCATCAGCATCCCTCTTGCTGGGATCGTTGGAATGTCCGCAATGTTCGCAGGAGCATCCAGAGCCTTCCTGACTTCAATAATATTTGCCCTCGAAACAACAGGTCAGTCCAATGCTTTGCTTGCATTATTAGGCTCTTGTACGGCTTCTTACTTTGTTTCCTTTTTTATAATGGAAAATACCATAATGACAGAAAAGATAGCAAGGAGAGGAGTGAAAGCGCCACATTCATATGAGCCTGATTTGCTGGAAAAGATGAATGTCGAAGATGCAATAAAAGATAACGGACTGATTATTTGTGAGGACAACACTGTTGAAGAAGCACGAGAGTGGCTGACACAGGAAGAAGATCATTCTAATTATTTCATCATTTCAAACAGTAAAGGAGAATACATAGGTATCCTGAGTTCTTCCACATTGTTCAATCATTCGCAGGATCCGCTTGCAACCATCGGCACATTAGTAAAAAGAAAGAACATTTACATAAAAAATGATGAAAGCCTGCGTGCAGCTGTGGGAGTGATGGCGAGTGAGAATATTGATGTGTTGCCAGTTGTTGTAAATGGCGACAAGAAGATCATTGGTGTCCTTTCCTACCTGGATATAATTGCCACTTACAAGCATCATATTGATGAAAAAGAAAACAAGAAAACCCATATATCATTAAAGAGGCATGGCTTGAAACTTCTGTTGCATGGACAGAGGATCGCATATGGTATGAAGTCCAACAAAAAAGAGTAATTTTTATGTATGGGTATAAGTACTATCCTTATTTGACGTCATAGTTATTATCAGCCTTATTAATATCAGGAGTATGCGGATCTCCCAGGTGAATTGATTGAATCTTTTTATTTGATGGGAGTGAGATAGTTAATTTTCTGATTCCAGTCTTCCAAACATCAACTTTTCTATGAATGCGTGTTGTGCTCTTATCAGTAAAGATGATGGTAAGGTCAACCGGGACAGGTTTCGATCCTTTTGATGTGATCTCAATAGTATAATCCTTTTTGTTAGCTTTTACTGAAGTAATACCCAGGTCGGGAAAGCCCTTATCAAAAAACCATGCTTTCCAGAACCAGTTTAAATTCCTTCCGGAACCAACATTCATACTATAAAAGAAATCATAAGGCATAGGATGTTTTCCCTGCCATTTCCTGATATAATAATGAAGTGCCTCAGTGAAGAGGCTATCTCCAAGCAAATCTTTCACATACAAATAACCCATAGCGGGCTTACCGTATGAGTTGATGTAATAAGAAGAGAGATTATCGGTTGACAAAGTGATGATGGGTGCGTCTGATTCTTTACCCGCCTGCGATTCATAACCTGCAATGCCATATTCATCAACTATAGAGGTATCAATGATCGGAGAAATGATCCATTCGCCAATCGTAGCCCAGCCTTCATCCATCCACGCATATTTAGTTTCATTTATTCCCATGTAAAAGGGAAACATTGTATGGAAGATCTCGTGATCCGTGAGTTCAATTGACTCCTCCCTGTTCTCAACCGGGTTATCATTCACCAGCATAGGGTATTCCATCTGGTCAAGCCCATCAAATACTGTTTCATGTGAGTAAGGGAAAGGCCATTTGGGAAACTGGTAACTCATCGCTTCCACAGTTTTGCGTGCGTCCTTTACTACATTGAAATAGTCCTTGTGTACTGGATTGAAAACAGCATCTACCCGGGTTCTTCTGCCTGTACTTTTATCAACAACAAGGCTGGTTGACTGCCACATGTAATGATCACTACAGGCGAATACGAAATCAGTTACATTATCTGCTTCAAAGTCCCATGTGTTAGTTCCTTTGTTTTGGTTAGTTGCGGATTGATACTCAGTGCTATCAATAATGGTTATTATGCGGTCATTCTTTTCCGCTTCTTGCAGGCGCTGGTAGCTTTTATCACTTAAGACATCTTTAGCATTGACTAAACTGCCTGTTGCCCAAACTACCTGTTTATTGGGTACCGTGATAGCAACTTTGAAATGGCAGAAATCATTGTAGAATTCCTGGGTTCCATTATAAGGATAATTGTTCCATCCATCTATATCATCATATACAGCTATTCTGGGAAAGAAGTAGGCGATGAAATCCGCCCCCGGATCAATCTCGCCGGTACGTATGTGTGAGCCCTTGTTCAGGGTGTAAGACCAGTTGATTGTAAAATGAGCTGTCTTCCCTGGTAAAACAGGAAACTGTCTAACTATCATGTTGGTGCCATTAATAACCAGTTTAGATGTATCTAAACTTTTATCATAAATCGAAATTGATGAAATAGAAACACCATCATTAAGATCCTGTGGTTTCACAGGCATGTTGCGTGGTGTTCCTTTCTTATAAAGGTTTGGATAAAGTTTGAAGAGAATTTGCTTTAACGTATCTGTACTATTATTTGTGTAATCTATTGTTTCTGTGCCTTGAATTGACCGTGAAACAGGATCGAAGTTTATATGGATGTCATAGTTTGCTGTGTTCTGCCAATAAAATTTGCCAGGAGATCCGTCCCTGGACCGGGTTCGTTTAAGGTAAGTAGCTTCTATGTTTCTTGGAGTTGGAAGGGGTTGTGAGTAACCGTAAGTATATATCAAAGAGCAGGTAAGGATTGATAAAATTGCTTTTATATGCATGTACATTCTATAAGATATGCAAGTTAGACATGAGCTTATGAATAGTAGGATAAAGAAATGTTTAAACTTCTTCTGCTTTATTAGAAAACAAGTTGAACAAGGCTGGAAATAAGTAATAAATTCAAGTTAAAGCACTCATGGGACCTTACACAAATGGGAACTATTGATAATAGTTTTGTTTTCCAAATAATTGTTTCAAGGGATGAAGTACTGTTATTGTTTTAAGATAATTCATTATGAATAAACTTATACTTTTATTGATGTCGTTTTCAGTACTTACTTGTAAAACACAGGATTTACCGGTGATAGATCAACTCGATCTTAACAGGTACCAGGGACTGTGGTATGAAATTGCACGGCTGCCCAACTCTTTTGAGAAAAAGCTGGACAGGGTTACTGCAACGTATTCGTTGAGGGCTGATGGAAAGGTGCAGGTGATAAACAAAGGTTATCTAATCAAGAATCCTTCCAGGTACAAGCAGGTAAAAGGTGTTGCATGGGTTCCTGATGCTAAACAGCCGGCAAAACTGAAGGTGAGATTCTTTTGGCCTTTTTCAGGTAAGTACTGGGTTATTGAATTAGATAAAGAATACAGGTATGCTTTAGTTGGAGATCCGTCACGCAAATACCTTTGGATACTTAGTCGCACTAAACATCTGGCTCCTGATATATACGATCATTTATTGGAGACCGCCAAATCACATGGTTTTAATACCAGTACAATTATTAAAGTGAATCAAAATGACACGGGAAAGTTATGAGACTATGGACACTTCATCCAAAGTACCTTGATAGCAAAGGATTAGTAGCCCTCTGGAGGGAAACATTGTTAGCCAAAAATGTACTTGAGAACAAAACAAAAGGTTATAGAAATCACCCTCAATTACTTCGTTTTAAAACGTCAGAGGATCCTGTGGTTTCTATTAATAACTACCTGCTAACTATTTTTTTAGAAGCCAAAGAAAGAGGATATCGGTTTGATGAAACCAAGTTCATTTGTAAGGAAAATGTAAAGCAGATATCAGTTACTAACGGTCAGTTGAATTATGAAGTAAAGCATTTATTATCTAAGTTGCAATACAGGGATCCATTAAGATATGAGGCAGTTAAAAAGATTATCATTTTTGATCCACACCCCTTATTTAAAATAATTACAGGAGAGCGAGAACCCTGGGAAGTTATTTCCAAAATAAGGGAAAGCTCTCCTGCATAATCAAAACTACCCGTTATGAGAAAATCCTAAAAAATAAAAGGGTTAATCAGCCGGTGACTCTTTGCCAAGCCTGTCAATGTAATACCATTTACCATTCTTCTGAACTTTGGCAGAACCCTCAGAAAAACTCGTGGCATAGCTGTATTTAAAAGGGATGACTTCTTTCCCTTCCACATTGATAAATCCCCAGGAGCCATTTTTATTAACAGGTGCCAATCCTTCAGAAAAGCTGGATCCATTATCATAATTAAAGGGGATCATTGTTTTACCGGTGTGGTCTATAAATCCATAATGGCCATTTTTCTGAACTAATGCAAGCATAAAAGAATAGCCGTAAGCTTCTTCATATTGAAAAGGAACTATTTCTTTTCCAGTCACATCAATAAAACCCCATTTAGAGGCTTTTTTTACAGCAGCCATACCTTCACTGAAGTGCAAAGCATCATCGTAAATAAGAGGGACAATTAACTTCCCTTCTGCGTTGACAAAGCCTTTTTTATTTCCTTTGCCTACAAGAGAGAGTCCATCTGTGAATTCATCGGAAAAATCATATTCTTTTACCCATTGCTGTGCCCAGGAGGGAGATGACAACAGCAGAAGGCAAATAATCAGATAATATTTCATAACTGCCGTTTTGAGAATGAACTGAATAATTAACCCTTTCAAGATATGGCGATCATAGATTAAAAGTCATGACCGCTGACAGTGCTTTTGCTGATAGTTATTATTAGTTTAGTTACTTCATATAGTGAAAAATAGCCGATAGCATTTCCCTGTTCCAAATGACGATCTTACCAGGTAAATAAGCTAAATTTAATAGTTATAACAATTTTAAAGGTTCCTCTCAAAACACCCTTACCCGCCGATATATGAGTATTTTAATGAGTTTAATAGCTGCCTTAAGACCAAAACAGGGGGTATTTTACCTCAAACATTTAAAGGATTAACAAATACATATTTCTTCTTTTTTTGCCGCTGAAAACAACAGCTTGAGAAACTATAATACATTCGCAGTTAAACAGCTTTGCGCATTATAAACATACCTGAACGATGATTTCATGTTGATAAGAAATGCAACCAGGGAGGATCTTCCTGTGATTTTGGAAATAATGAATTTTGCCATTTTACACTCAACGGCTATTTACGATTATCAATGTAAATCGTACCAGGATATTATAAGCTGGTATGAGAAGAAGATAATTGATAAAATGCCGGTATTTGTAGGAGAGCTCAATGGTCATGTTATTGGATTCAGCACCTATGGTTCATTCCGGACAAGGGAAGCATATAAATTTAGTGTAGAACACTCCATTTATTTGAAAGGAGAATTCCAGGGAAAAGGATTTGGTAAGTCAATGCTTCAACATCTTATTGTTACCGCGCAGCAGAAAGGATATCATACAATGATCGCTGGGATTGATAGTGAAAATACAGGGAGCATTGAATTTCATAGAAAAGCCGGCTTTATGGAAGTGGGAAGGTTAAAGGACGTCGGGTATAAATTTGGCCGTTGGTTAAACCTGGTTTTTATGCAAATCATTTTATAAAGAATAATTGTTAACCATCCGGAGAATTCCGGTTGGGTAGGGGAGTTAAGTTTAGCCAATTCGTCCGGTAATAATCCTATTATAAAATCGGGCTGTACATGCCTTCCAAAAGTTTTGTTGTATGAGTTATAGCAGCAACAGGTGATTCAAATAGTTTTTGACTTCCATTTTCGTCAAAAATAATTTCACCTTTTCTACCCTCTTTAGGTTCTTCGGTATAATAACTGGCAGTGAAATATTCAGTAGGTATTATGTTCGGGTTAGCACGTTCAACATGATATGGTTCGACCTTGATCCAGAAATCTTTTCCACTAATGGTTTGTCGTTCAATCATACTCTCAAATTAGGTACAAAGTTAAGGCCAGACACTATAGTAGGGTTGATTAAAAACGTCATGAACCTTTGATACCTTGCACAAATGACTGATGAAACTAAAATATGGGAAAGCTCTTATCTTATCCGCTTTTCTGATTGCGATCCCTTCAATCATTTAAATAACGCTCGGTATATTGATTACTTTATCAATGCACGTGAGGATCACCTGCTTTCTAATATGAAATTCAACATTTATCAATATGCTGCTGAACATGGAGTAAGTTGGGTGGTTACTAAAAACCAGGTGGTCTACCTTAAACCCGCATTTCTTATGGAGAAGGTATTGATCGATTCTACCATCCTCAGGTTAGGCGAGAAGGATTTATTAGTAGAAATGAAGATGTGGAATGAAAAGAAGGATAAATTGAAGTCGGTACTGTGGACAACATTTGCTCATGTAAATATCAAAACCCAGCGATCTCACACCCATTCTCAGCAACTGATGCAAATGTTTCAACCCCTTGAAAATCCATTAGCCTCTAATAAAACCTTTGATGAAAGGGTAGAGCAACTTAGAAATGAATAAAAAAAATACTCCTTAAGGAGGAGTATTTTGTACCAATGCATTTAAGGTGTACTTACACCAATATCTTAGCCGATTAATGTCTTTATTGATTGATATAGTTGTTCTCTCGTAAAAGGCTTTTCCAGGAAGACATCAGCTCCGTTATCAAGCGCAACATCCTTTGCTGATCCATCATATCCGGAGATCATGATAATCTTAATATTCGGGTAATTCTTCTTTATATAGGTGATAAAGTCAATACCAAAACCATCAGGAAGTTTATTATCTAATATTATTACTGAGGGTTGTTGTTCTTTAAGGTATTCCTGTGCAGCTGTTAAGTTTTTAACGTGTTCCAGCTCCATTTCCTTTCCGGTTAGTAAGATGTTCAGTAATAAGCACATATCGCCTTCGTCTTCTACGATAAGGACTTTTTTGGCCTTGGTAGGTTGTAGAGTAGGTTGTGTCATGGTATTTTATTTTAGGTTCTGTTCTTAAGTGGTTCCCTCATATTGAGGAAAGTTAGTTTATAAAAAAATCGTTCCAAGCCTCTTTCCTCCAGCATGGTCAACTCTTTCTTTTCCTGTATTTCCTTGATTTGCAACATCTTTTAACAAAGGTCATGGCTCCCCTAATTTACAAAGAATGAAGTTACCCTTGAATTAAATTGGTAATAAATAGTGGGAAAACTTGCATAAAAAAAGCGGAGAACTTAATCTGAATTGTATCGCTATTCAATTGCTATTAAATCGGAATTAGTCGGTAATTAATTCTAATTGAATTGAAGTTGATTAGTGTACTCGATTGCTGCATTTATTCTCAACAGCAAAGTTCTTCCATTCTGCATTTTTTTATATTATTTTCAACCAATGTTGTACCTAAAGAAAAGAATTGTTTTTGCTTATGTAAAGGGGTCAAAGCAAATGAGGATCCTGGGAGAAATTCATTATGAATATTTAATTCCTCATTTCTTGCACATATGAAGAAAGGAACTCTTATTCTCATCAGCTTCATTATAGTCAAATTAGTTCTTCAGTTTATACTGGTTAATCCTGTATACGATCTTCACCGGGATGAGTATTTGCACCTGGATATGGCCCGGCATCTTTCACCAGGCTATATTTCAGTTCCACCGTTTACATCATGGATAGCTTTCATTATCTACATGTTAGGTAATGGTGTTTTCTGGGTAAGGTTTTTCCCCCTGCTCTTTGGGGTATTTACTATAATTCTTTGCTGGAACATGGTAAGTGAGCTGGGAGGAAAACTATATGCACAAGTGCTATGTTGTCTTGCTATTCTACTTTCAGTTATCCTTAGATTAAATCTATTGTTTCAGCCTAATTCCTTTGATGTATTCTTCTGGACATTAACTTATTTCACAATTGTAAAATACATCAATACCCGAAATGCCAAATGGTTATTATGGACAGGTGTTTCCATCGGGTTAGGACTACTTAGTAAATACAATATAATTTTTCTTGTCCTGGGTGTATTACCTGCTCTTGTACTTACTGAACATATAAGAGTATTTAAAACAAGATATTTTTACCTGAGTCTTTTGATCGCTTTTCTAATTGTATTGCCTAATTTGTATTGGCAGTATAGCAATCATTTCCCAACTGTATATCAACTGCAGGAACTGGCACGCACTCAGCTGGTGCACGTTGAAAGATTTATTCTTCTCAAGGAACAAATACTATATTTTGCCAGTTCTTTTTTTATCATTATAGCCGCTTTTATTTCGTTCTTCACTCACGGTTCATTTCACAAGTACCGGATATTTTTCTGGAGCTACCTGATAAGTATGCTGCTTTATCTGTTATTTAGAGCAAAATCTTATTATACAATTGGTCTTTATCCTATCCTGCTTGTGTTTGGATCTGTATACATTGAAAATGTACTGGTGAAAGGATTTAAAAAATACCTGAGGGTAGTTGCAATAGCTGTACTTCTCATTCTTTCTGCACCACTCATCCTTTTAGCCTTTCCATATCAAAAACCAGAACAAATAGCCAGGGATGGAAAGAAATATCAACAATTTGGATTATTGAGATGGGAAGATGGCAAGAACCATTTACTCCCCCAAGATTTTGCAGATATGCAGGGTTGGAGTGAACTCGCACAAAAAGTGGATAGCACATATGGGTCTTTGGATGACAAAGAACACACAATTGTTTTATGCGATAATTACGGTCAGGCAGGAGCTATTAATTATTATTCCCGTTATCCTAACATTAGTGCTGTTTCTTTTAATGCCGATTATATATACTGGATGAATATGAATAAGAACTATACAAATGCTATTCTTGTTAAAGATATCTACGATCGCGATTCCTTACGCACTGAAGAAACACCATTGTTTGATACAGTAATTCAAACCGGCCATATTGAAAACCCATATGCAAGAGAAACCGGTACGAGGATCTTTTTATTAAAAGGAGCAAGAGTAAATATCAAAGAAAGACTTTCGAAAGAAAGACAGGAAAGATTGCCATAGAGACCTGATTTGCTGTTCATCTGCAGAGTGTGCTATCTTAAATGACCCACTAAAATGTCGTATTTACACCTTATTTAATTTTAGAGTAAGCTTGACCTTTGGGGTACAAAACTCTTATACTATGCCAACAAAAATCTTTGTCAATCTACCTGTAAAGGATCTTGAAAGGAGTAAAGAATTCTTTAGTAAGTTAGGATACGCCTTCAATTCTCAATTTACTGATGAAAAAGCTGCCTGTATGATTATTAGTGAGGACATTTATATTATGCTATTGGTGGAACCTTTTTTTAAATCATTTACCAATAAAGAAGTGGCTGATTCTGCAAAAAGCACTGAAGCTATCATTTGCCTCTCTGCCGACAGCAGGTCACAAGTAGATGAACTGGTGAATCGTGCTATTTCAGCGGGTGGAAATGCTCCCCGTGAAAAGCAAGATTATGGGACTATGTATGGATGGGGCTTTGAAGATATAGATGGACATCTTTGGGAAGTAATGTATATGGACCCGGCTGCTATTAAAAAGCAGGAAGATGTCCAACCTGAATTAGCAGTGATCTAATAATCTAAAATTACTGGAATCCTGGTCTTTTTTGCATTGCCACAATAATCCTTCTATTGTGGCAGTTCTTTCGTTTCTTCGAACGGCAGTAGTAATTTACCAATCAATTACATTTCCGCACAATAACAGACAGCTATTTTTGTGAATGAATTGAAGGTGGCCAGGATGAATATTGATACAACTTTACTTTATAGCCGGCAGAAGACCACGGGTTTACCTGTTTCTTTAAAAACTCCAGGTGCAGTAAATTATTCCAGGAGAGTGTTGTTGCTCATCCTTGGTTTTTTTGTGATAAGAGTTGTATTAGCCGGATCAATGGAACTGGGAAATGATGAAGCTTATTACTGGCTATACAGCCAGCACCTGCAGTGGAATTATTTCGATCACCCGCCGGTAGTGGCGCTTTGGATAAGATTTTTTACTCTGAATCTTAGTCTGCAAGACCATGTGTTATTTGTACGACTTGGCAGCATTGTGAGTGCAGCATTTTCCACGTGGTTTATATACAAGACTACTTCTCAATTATATTCTGAGAAAGCGGGCTGGTATAGTGCTTTACTTTATAATACTTCTTATTATGCTAGTATTGTGGCGGGAGTGTTCATCATGCCCGACTCTCCCCAGATGTTTTTCTGGACTTTGAGTTTATGGATGCTCGCCCGAATCTGTACAGATGAAGATAAATGGATGAACTGGATCTTCTTCGGTTTGAGTGCAGGACTTTGTATTATGAGCAAAGTGCATGGCGTATTAATCTGGTTTGGATTGGCTTTATATATACTTACACTAAAGAGAAATTGGCTTCGTAAACCACAGCTCTATGTAGCTCTATTTATCAGTAGTATACTGGTGTTGCCGTTGCTGGAATGGAATATTCACTATGATTTTGTAACATGGCGCTTTCACAGCCAAAGGATCAATTTTATTGATTATGCTTTGCATCTGAAAAATTTTAGAAATGAAATTGCCGGCCAGGTATTTTTCAACAACCCTGTAAATATCCTACTGCTGATCCTGGCATTAATAACTGCTGGTAAAAAATTATTGAAGAAAGTACCGGCTCTTTCTTTGTTCCTGTTCATTGGTGGCCCACTTGCATTTATCATACTATTTGTCTCTCTTTTCCGGCCTACATTGCCTCATTGGAATGGGCCTGCTTATGTAACACTGATAGCTATTGCTGCAATTTACCTTGCACGACTTCAACGAAAGTTCTTCCCATTGGTCACAAGAATAAGCCTGGCAATCTTTATTATATTCATTGTAGGATGGCCTTTATTTACATCTCTCTATCCGGGTACCTGGGGGAGCAAGAATCAACATGAGTTTGGCAAAGGTGACATATCACTCGACATGTATGGCTGGCGTGCTGCAGGAGAACGATTTAGTTCAGTCTACAACAAAGTCGTCCAACAAAACTTAATACTTCCGAATAGCCCTGTAGTTTGTAATAGCTGGTGGGGAGCACACGTAGAATATTACTTCTGCAGACCATCAAATCTGACAATGATCGGACTTGGTACAATGCAACAGATACACCATTACTTATGGACTAATGAATTCAGGCAGAGAAATGTTGATTTCACAACGGCGATTTCCATTGTCCCAACAGATGAGAACTATGATATTAAACGTCACTTTTCTAAGTACTATAATAAGATTGATTTATTAAATGTTATTAAGGTTCAAAGAAGTAAAAAAGATGCTCACTTTTTTTATGTTTACCGCTTATCCGGGTGGAAAAATACTCTACCTGTTTGGCCAGAGAATGTAAAACCTCCAAAGGACCAACAACGAAGAATAGCTTTTTTCAGATTATTTGACAGGTGATCTTCTCTTCGGTCGATCATTAGCTGAATAAGCAAATCAATTGAACAAATTTGTGGCATGGCACACCCAAGGCTCCTAATAACTATTATACCACTATTAGATAACAATTAGATAACTATTAGACCACAATTAATAGTTATCTAATAGTTATTCAATAGTTATCTAATCGTTATCTAATAGTTGTCTGCCTCTTTACCCGACCTATTGGAACTCAGTAGGAGTGCCATCTGAATTCCATTCAAGCGTGGCTAAAATCTAAATACTAGCAGGAGGACTGTGGATAAAATATATTATCGAGGAGATAACTGGGGGGAAAGATAAAACTTCTCAGCCCAGTGCTGCTTTGAAAAACTCGCCCAGTTTCCTGTTGTCTAAATGCCCATTTGTTCGAACACCGCTGCATAGATCAAGTCCGAACGGGTGAACTTCTTCAATAGCATGCTTTACGTTAGAAGCAGTTAAGCCACCGGCTAAGAATACAGGTACCTGTGATTGTTCTACAATTTTCCTGCTGATTTTCCAATTATGTACACGACCAGTTCCCCCGAGTTCTTTTATTGGAAGGTGCGGATTGCCACTATCCAGTAATAATGCATCTACATGCTCAGCTATTTCAAGGGCTTCGTTAATGGATGCTTCATCAATAACATGTATTACCTGCACCAGTTTCACAGAGGGGAGCGCTTCCTTAAGCTGGAAATATTTTCTTTCTGCTAATTCATCTACAAGCTGGATGGTATTGGTGTACGTACGTTGATGATGTTGAATGATAGAATCTGCCATCGTTTCACTGGTCAACAGGAAGGTAGCAACAGGAGGTGGGACAGATTGGGCAATGGTTCGAATTAATTCATCTTCTATCGGGCCTGGTCCGCTGGGCATGTGAGCAACCAATCCAATTGCAGAAGCACCAAAAGAAATGGCCATTTTTGCCTCCTCAATAGAAGCAATGCAACAAACTTTGATTCGTGGCTTGTTTGAATTGTACATTTCAGGACAAAGATCCGAAATATCAGAGTTTCAGCACATCGGCCATTGTGAACACTCCCTTTTTGTCATGAATGAATTCAGCTGCCAGGACGGCTCCTAAGGCAAACCCTTTTCGATTATGTGCAGTATGAATAATTTCAATATCATCAATATCAGAACTGTACTTAACATAGTGAGTACCGGCAGCAGGGTCAATCCGTTCACTGGTAATGCCGATTTTATCTATATCTGAGGTTTCATGATTTACCCATTCTTTTTTGGAGGAGATGTTCTCCATTACCTGTTCAGCAAGTGAAACTGCCGTTCCACTTGGTGAATCTTTCTTCTGTGTATGATGCACTTCTTTAATTGAAACGGAATAATCAGGTTTGTCTGCCATCAGGCGGGCTAACAACTTATTTACTTCAAAGAAGATGTTCACACCGATACTGAAATTGCTGGTGTGAAGAAAACTCCCGTTTTTCCCCTTACAGTAATTCCTCATTTCATCCAGCTTATTATTCCAACCAGTTGAACCGCTTACAATCGGAACGCCGAAGTCAATGCTCTTTTTTACATCATCATAAGCGCTATCCGGACCTGTAAACTCTATTGCCACATCAGCCTTTGAAATATTTTCTTTTGTATAATCCTCCGTATTCTCAATGTTGATTCTTAATACTATTTCGTGACCCCTGGAAGTGGCAATTTCCTCGACCATGTGGCCCATCTTGCCATATCCTACTATTGCAATTCTCATAGTTGATTATTTAAATGCTAAAACGAGACTTAATCCATTCGTACCAGCCATTTGGCTATGACCAAATTTAAGCTGAAAGCTGAGATCGGGGCTCACATCAAATGTTTTTAAATGTGCATCCACTGTCGCGTCAACGACGTTTACACCCCACAATAAAAAGAATACCAGCACTGAGTAGTCAATATCTCTTCGAAACTGATCGCGGTAAAACCGGAGTGTCTGCATGTCGAGTGGCATAAGATTCGGTTTAATTAGATTCCAGTCAGACGAGTCGGGTGGATTCTGAGCTACCTTGTATTTTGCCTTGTAAGCTATACGGAGATCTTTATAGTTAGTCAGGTTGTAAAAGAATACAGCAGCTGTTGTTCCGAGCGCACCGTAAACGATGGGAATCTTCCAGTATTTCTTGTTATAAGCCTGCCCCCATCCGGGAATAATAGCAGACCGCATCGCAGCTTTCCGTGGAGAATGAGCGAGTGCGACCGAATCGGCTTTCTGTTTATTTTGTACTACAGGAGCCTTCTTTGTTAAAGTATCAACAGGTACAAAAGGTTTAATCGTATCGTTCTGCGCTGAACTTCCTAAATAGAGTAGAAAACCAATAATTGTAAGGAAGAAGTGATATGCAACAGGTTTACTCAATGCTCACATTCATTTGATCTAATAATTTGTTCATCTCTTCCAAAGAGTAGTATTCAAACATGATCTGGCCGCTGCCATCTTTGCTATGTTTGAGCTTTACCCTTGTGCTGAAGTGGGATGCCAGTTTATCCTCTACTTTCTTGAATGCCGGTGGTAAACTATCTGGTGTCTTTTTGACTTCCTTCTCTTTGTATAAATTTCTCACCAGATTTTCTGTTTGTCTTACCGATAATCCTTTTGACTTAATCTCATCAAAGATGTAAAGTTGTTTATCAATCGTATCTACATTAATAAGAGCCCTGGCATGACCCATACTAAGTTCGCCATTTCTAACAGCTATCTGGATGTCGGGTGGAAGTTTTAACAAGCGTATGTAATTGGTAACAGTACTGCGGTCTTTCCCCATGCGTTCCGCTACTTGTTCCTGCGTGTGATTCAGCTCGTCCATCATTCGCTTGTAGCTAAGGGCTATTTCCATAGCATTCAGATCTTCCCTTTGGAGGTTTTCCAGTAACGCAAGTTCCAGCAGTTCCTGGTCATTAGCCTGCCGAATAAAGGCAGGAATATCTTTCAGACCAGCGATCTTTGCTGCCCTTAACCTTCTTTCTCCTGAAATAAGCCGGTATTTATTACCATGAAGTTTTGAAACCGTTATAGGCTGGATGATATCATGCATCTTAATTGACTCTGCAAGTTCCTGCAATGCCTGCTCATCAAAGTCCCTCCTGGGCTGTTTAGGATTGGTTTCGATATTTTCAACAGGTAATCGCTGAATACCTGTAGCAGCTTCAACTACCTGTGGCTTTAAATGTCCTGCTGTATTTTTTAAGTCAGTATCAATACTCTGTAAGAGAGAACGGATACCTTTACCAAGAGCTTCTTTATTTTGTTTTGGATGCTGAGACATGGGTAAGTTCAAAAGTTCAAAGTTAAAAGGTCAAAGTAAGGACAAATCACCAGATTAAAAACACCTGATTAAAGTCCGGATTTGTGAATGGATCGAAGATACTTCTTCAAAAATGAAAAGCTATATTTCGGAGTAGTGAGCAGGGGGTTATTTCGTTAAGGCAAGCATAAAAGAGTTATCGTAATATCCTCTTATTGCTGTAAGACTTTTTATACTGGGATTACTCTGAACTATGTTTAATACCTTTATACTTCTAACGTTCTCTCTTCCTCTTTAATCTTTGTTAAGTTGTTTTTCTGAAGTATTTCTTTGGCGAGGTTAAGATAGTTCATTGAGCCTTTACTGTTAGCATCATATAAAATAACCGGCTTACCAGCACTTGGAGCTTCGCTGAGTTTGGCATTGCGATGTACAATAGTACTGAAGACAAGATCTTCAAAATGCCTGCGTACTTCGGCCACTACCTGGTTACTCAGGCGCAGCCGACCATCATACATGGTCATTAGAATTCCTTCAATTACCAACGATGTATTTAAACGACTTTGAACAATTTTAATAGTGTTTAGCAGTTTTCCCAAACCTTCCAGGGCAAAGAATTCACATTGTACTGGAACTATTACTGAATCTGCCGCAGTCAATGCGTTTACAGTTATAAGCCCCAATGACGGCGAACAGTCAATTATTATAAAATCATAATTGTCCCTGATAGGTTCCAGCAGCTGCTTTAATACCATTTCCCTATTCGGGTAATTGATCATTTCAATTTCAGCTCCTACAAGGTCAATATGTGACGGGATAACATCTAAATTCGGGATATCAGTTTTCAGCACCACGTCTTTTGCTTCCGCATTATTGATCATGCAATCGTATAAGCTGAGAGTTATATTCTGAAGATCAAAGCCGACACCGGTGGTGCTGTTTGCCTGTGGATCCGCATCAACAAGAAGAGTTCTGTATTCCAATACCGCAATACTAGCAGCTAAATTGATAGCTGTAGTAGTCTTCCCTACGCCACCTTTTTGATTAGCGACTCCAATTAATCTGGCCATTTATAAGCAATAGTTTATATGTCAATAGTTTCACCAATGCGGGGGAGCAATAAGTTCAAACCTGCATTAGTAAAGGCTTCTTTCGCCTTTTGGTGGTCAATTTTAATGAAACCAAAGGTATCATAGTGTGCGCCAACAATATTTTTGCATTGAATTAACTCAGCAGCGATAATGGCGTCCTCATAGCCCATGGTAAAGTTGTCACCAATAGATAAAACTGCAAAATCAAGTTGTGCCCACCGGGGAATCAACTGCATATCCATATGTAAGGCGGTATCCCCACTATAGTAGAAGGACTTTTCCCCACTTACGATAAATCCCATTGGGTTGCCACCATAACTCCCGTCAGGCATAGAGGAGGAGTGAATGGCATTGGTACATTTTACGGTACCGAAATCAAACTTCCATTTGCCTCCATGATTCATTGGATGGGTCTTTTCCACACCCTGGCTGTTTACCCAGTTTATTACTTCAAATGAACTTACAACCGTAGCATTTGATTGCCGGGCGATCTGAACACAATCTGCTACATGATCCGAATGACCATGGGAAAGCAGGATGTAATCAGGTTTTAATTCTTCAATATTAATGTCTTTAGCCAGTTCGTTGGGAGTAATAAAAGGATCAAATAAGATGTTCTTTCCTGACAATTGGACTGAAAAACAGGAATGACCATAATAAGTAAATTTCATAGCTTTTCCATTTCAGTACTGGCAAAAATAAGGGTTAAGCGTGCAAGGCAAAGAGAAAGATAGGTATCTGGTAAAACTTTATTTAATTGCACCCCAATAAGGAATTATGAGGAGTTCACCCATTTGGCTCATACTGGCAGGAATCATGTTGTTATTGGATATATATGTGTTCCAGATATTAAAATTTGTCACACAGTCAGCTCTCCCAAAAACAAAAACAATCATTAATTCCACTTATTGGTTTATAACCATCACTGCACTCATTTTATTATTCATATTACCCTACCTGAATCTGGACAATCTTCACAAAGGGGTAAGAAGTACCATATTCGCTATTGTAATTGGACTTTTCCTTACACAATTGATTGCATCTGTGTTTTTCCTTATAGATGATATCCGTAGGGGAATCCAATGGATTGTAGGTAAATTATTCTTTAGTAATACAGAAGGAGAATCGATACAATCTGGGGTAAGTATCTCCCGGTCAATGTTCCTCAGCTGGCTCGGGCTTGGAATAGGGGGTGGGCTTTATACCTCACTCATGTATGGATTCACGAATAAGTACAACTATAATGTAAAAAAGGTCAAGCTTTCATTTGATAACCTGCCGGCA
The DNA here is from genome assembly GCA_050259715.1 of Candidatus Dadabacteria bacterium. Taxonomy (GTDB): domain Bacteria; phylum Bacteroidota; class Bacteroidia; order Chitinophagales; family Chitinophagaceae; genus Flavisolibacter. The sequence continues at coordinate 29,048 of JBLNAY010000035.1, read as the reverse complement.
GCTTTTAAGGGGTTAAAAGTTGTCCAGATTTCTGATATCCACAGTGGTAGCTTCTCGGATAAAAAGGCGGTTTTAAGAGGAGTTAAGAAAATCCAGTCGCTGCATCCGGATCTTATACTTTTTACCGGTGATCTTGTGAATAACGAAGCAACTGAAATGGCTGATTACATGGATGTTTTTGATAAGCTAAGTGCTCCATTGGGAGTTTATTCCGTTTTTGGTAACCATGATTATGGTGATTATGCTCACTGGCCAACACCCCAGGCCAAAGTAGATAACCTTGAAAACTTAAAGAAAGTTCATGCTTCCCTTGGTTGGAGGCTGTTGTTGGATGAACATGTGCCTATAGAAAAAGATGGTCAGCAATTCGGACTAATAGGTATCCAAAACTGGAGTGCTTTAAAACGCTTTCCTAAGTATGGAAACTTACCAAAAGCATATGAGGGAGCCGAAAAATATCCTTTTAAGATCCTGATGAGTCATGATCCAACGCATTGGGATGCAGAAGTAAGACCCAGGTTTGCAGATATAGATCTCACTTTGGCAGGGCATACTCATGGGATGCAGTTTGGTGTAGAACTGCCCGGTTTTAGGTGGAGCCCTGTCGAATACGTTTATCGCCAATGGGCGGGTTTATATGAAGAAGGCAAACAAAAGCTGTATGTAAACCGCGGTTACGGTTTTATCGGTTATCCCGGAAGAGTAGGCATTCTTCCTGAAATAACTTTATTTGAGTTAAGCTGAATGAAATATTAAACTTTAGAACAGCGTTATTGTCCAAGTGAAACAAACCACTGAAAACCAGAGATTACCGAAGATGCACCAAAGGAGCTGCTTACTAATAGTTTTTATGTTCGTATCTCTATTTTCATATTCACAAAAGCCTCTAAAGGAAACACCTGCAATCGATACAAGCTTTACGGATTATGACCTGGTATTTAATGAACTGGATGCTTTTCTTGATTCCATTACCGCGCCTCGCAGTTTTTCAGTATTGAACTTGTCTCTAACGAACAACTTCTTTAACTATACAAACGAATCATCTTTGTATGTTCAGCCACTAAACAGGTTTGTTTTCACACCATCTTATTCCTATTTTGATAAATCAGGTTTAGGTATTAGTGGAGAAAGTACTATGATATATGATAGCAGTAAGATCAATCCATATCAATATTCGATTACCGGATCTTACGATTATCTCGCTTCCAGGAAGTTTATGACCGGAGTTGCTTTAACACATTTTTTCACCAGGAACGATTTAGGTTTTTATACTTCTCCCCTGGACAATGAAGCTTATGCTTATTTTACTTACCGCCACTTTTGGATAAAACCGACTATTGCAGCCAGTTATGGTTGGGGGAGCAGGAGTAGTTATCGGCAACGGGAAGAGTATATAACTACTATTCAACTTGCGCAACGAGGGTATACCAGGATAAATACCTCTGAGACTATAAATGACTTTAATCTTACTGCGGCTGTACGTCATGACTTTTATTGGTTAAATCTATTATCCAAAAAAGATTATGTACGGCTGACACCTCAGATTGCATTTGTTTCAGGGACTCAACAGTTTGGTTTTAACCAGACCAGTAGTACTTATGCTACCATAAGGAGAACGGGGGCAAACATCCTCTATAATTCAGACAAAATCAATTTAGATAATAACCTATACTTTCAACCACTCTCCTTATCTACACTTTTGAAGTTAGAATACTCAAGCAATCATTTTTTTATACAACCTCAAGTTAAAGTCGATTACTATTTCCCTGCCCAACAAAATAATCTGTCAACTGTATATGTTATTAATGCAGGTGTCATTTTTTAATGTTGTTGTATTGTTAACAACAGGTGGCATCAATGTTGGTTTTTTTTAATTAACAAACACGGTTTATGAAATTAAAATTATCTGTATTCCTTGCGTGCATTTTACTTGCACAAGCATCTATGGCTCAATTTACTATTGGTGTAAAGGCCGGGGCTAACATTATGAAAGTTGATGGAAAATCCTTTAAAGATGAATTCAACTATGGTTATCATTTGGGTGGGTTTGCTATTATAGGTCTTGGTGGCCGGTTAGCACTTCAACCGGAAGTGTTGTTTAACCAGTACCAAACAAAAACTGACAGCACATTTGCCCATATTTATCAAAATGCTGTTAGTTCCGTTTCCGGTGGTGATGTTAAGTTGAATTACTTGTCCGTTCCTTTATTGCTTAACTATAAATTGGGTAGTCTTCTTTCGCTGCAAGCTGGTCCAATGTTCAGCATCTTAATGGATCAGAACAAAAACTTATTAGAAAATGGGGAGGCAGCTTTTAAGAATGGAGACTTTTCCATGCTTGGTGGTGCCCAGATCAGCTTAAGTAAATTGAAGTTATCCGGTAGGTATGTTGTCGGCTTAAACAATATAAACGACATAGATAACCGTGACAAGTGGAAAAACCAGGGCTGGCAGTTGTCTGTCGGATTTGGATTATAAGATATTCAAAATGAAATTTTATAAGGTCCCTCCCATGGAGGGACTTTTTGTATACTGTCATATCGGCACAATTCTGCTCATGGCATCAATATTGAACCTTTTGGATGCCTACCTTTACAGCCCTGACGTTGTGGGTATTCTATAATTAAATTAAGAGAGCGTGAACTTTAATATGAACTCCGAAGAAGAAATGGATTTTATCCCAATAATTCCGTTGAATGAAACAGATGCAGAGTCTAATGAAAAGATAGAAATCCCGTCGGAGATCGCCTTATTGCCATTAAGAAATACTGTGCTTTTTCCCGGAGTTGTTCTACCTATTACTGTTGGTAGGGATAAAAGCATCAAGGCAGTAAATGATGCATACAAGGGAAATAAACTGATTGGAGTCGTAGCACAGAAGGATACCAATATTGAAGATCCCTCAGCTAAAGACCTGGAGCAAATAGGTACTGTTGCCAAAATCGTAAAGCAAATAAAAATGCCAGATGGTGGGACAACCATAATTATCCAGGGCAAAAGCCGGTTTAGCATTCAAAAGATAACTTCTGAAGAACCTTATTTTAAGGCTGAAGTAAGTGTGTTACAGGATGAAGAGCCACCAAAGACACCGGATTTTGAAGCTTATGTATCCAACATTAAGGATATTGCTTCTGAGATCATACAGCTCTCTCCGAATATTCCTTCTGAAGCTTCAGTGATACTGAGGAATATTGAGAATGCGTCGTTTCTCATACACTTTGTTTCCAGTAATCTCACCATAGAAATTCGAGAGAAGCAGCAGTTATTACAACTAAATAACCTGCGTGAACGAGCTGAATTGCTAATGCAGTTATTACAGAAAGAACTACAGTTTGCAGAGCTGAAGAATAAGGTAACTAATAAGACACGCACAGAAATAGATAAGCAGCAAAGAGAATATTTTCTTCAACAGCAACTAAAGAGCATTAAGGAGGAATTGGGAGGAGATCCCAATGAAAGGGAGATACGTGAATTGCAGAAGAAAGCAGACACGAAGAAATGGCCAGACAGTGCAAGAGATGCCTTTAAGAAGGGAATCGAGAAACTCGAGAGAATGCACCCAAGCACCCCTGATTATTCTGTGGTGTACAACCATTTGGACCTGATGCTGGACCTCCCGTGGGAGAGTTATACGAATGATATATATGATCTTGCTAAGGCTAAGAAGATATTAGATCATGATCATTACGGAATGGACAAGATCAAGGAACGTATATTGGAATACCTCGCAGTGTTGAAGTTAAAGGGGGATATGAAGAGTCCAATCCTTTGTTTTTATGGTCCTCCCGGAGTTGGTAAAACATCTTTGGGAAGAAGTATTGCTAATGCTATAGGTCGGAAATATGTAAGATTGAGCCTTGGTGGAATACATGATGAAAGTGAAGTAAGGGGCCATAGAAAAACCTACATAGGTGCCATGCCAGGTCGTATAATACAGTCCATCAGGAAAGTGCAATCTTCCAACCCTGTAATGATCCTCGATGAAGTGGACAAAGTAGGAAGTGATTTTCGGGGTGATCCAAGTAGTGCGTTATTGGAAGTGCTCGATCCAGAACAGAACAACACATTTTATGATAATTACCTGGAATTGGAATATGATCTAAGCAAAGTCCTGTTTATTGCTACAGCAAACAACTTACAAACTGTTCAACCTGCACTCCGCGACCGTTTAGAAATTATCGAACTGAGTGGTTATGCTGTAGAAGAGAAAATAGAAATTGCTAAACGACACCTGATACCAAAGCAACTTGAAGCACATGGCCTTGCTCACTCTAAGTTTAAGATCAGTGATAAAGTACTTGAGAAGATAATCCAGGACTATACCCGGGAAAGTGGCGTACGGGAATTGGACAGGCACCTTGCTTCTATCATGCGTAACCAGGCCAAAGAACTGGCTATGAGTGGATCTCTGAAACTCGTTCTTAATATTGATGATATTGAAAGGATTCTCGGCAGGTCAAGATATACCAATGAAATGTATAAATCCGCTTCAATGCCTGGTGTGGCAGTAGGATTAGCTTATACTTATGCAGGTGGTGATATTCTTTTTATTGAAGCAGTATTAAGCGATGGTAAAAGTGATCTTCGACTTACCGGCAACCTGGGTAATGTTATGAAGGAAAGTGCGGTTACTGCATTATCATATCTGAGTGCGAATTCAAAGAAATACGGGTTAGATCCTAAATTATTTGAAAATAAAACTGTTCACGTGCATGTTCCTGAAGGAGCGGTTCCCAAGGATGGACCAAGTGCAGGAATAACTATCCTGACAGCTTTAGCATCTGCATTTACTAACAAAAAGATTAAGCCTTACCTTGGAATGACCGGGGAAATTACACTTAGAGGACAAGTGTTGCCGGTAGGTGGAATAAAAGAGAAAGTTCTTGCTGCGAAGCGTGCAGGCTTAAGAGATCTTATTCTCTGCTGGCAAAATGAGAAGGACGTGCAGGAGATCAACCCGGATTACATTAAAGGCGTTCGTTTCCATTATGTAAAAACTATGAACCAGGTGATCGAAATGGCGCTCCAGGACTAACTTTATAGTTAATATTAAACCTTGCGTTTCAGTTTTTCACTCTTGCTGCCCTTTATTTCTTACACTCTTATCGCACAGACACTTGGTGGGAGAGCAGCTTTTAATTTTGTTCAACTCCCGGCAACTCCTTTGCTAACTGCTGCAGGAGGTATTAATATTTCTTTGCCGAATAACGAAGTCGGATTAGCGAATTATAATCCCGCCTTACTGACTCCCTCTTTAAGTAAACATTTTAATGTGAGCTTTAGTCCATTTGCCGAAGGCGTTAAAAGCTATAGTTTGACAGCAGCCTATGAGCTAAAGAAATCAGCTACTGTATTTGGTGCCCAGGTATTTTACATGGATTATGGATCCATTCCACAGGCTGATGCAGGTGGAAATGTAAGTGGTACTTTTCGTCCCAAAGATTTTGTTGTGCAGGGATCTGCTTCAAGAGCATACCTGCAGAAATGGAGATACGGAGCTACAATTAAGTTTATTAATTCTTCTTATCAGCAGTATCGTGCAAACGCTTTTGCTGTTGATGTTGGTGTTTTATATAAGGATTCAGCCAACGGCTTGAGCGCTGCTGTTTTATCTAAGAATGTAGGATTTGAAGGAAAGACTTATGCAGGTGAAAAAGAAGATCTTCCTTTTGACCTACAAGTTGGAGTAACTAAGCGGCTGGAGAAGGCCCCTTTCGCTTTTTCAATAACACTCCAACACCTCCAGAATTTTGATATTAACTATAGTGATACTGTATTTAATATCGATAATAATAATAAATACGACAAAACTGCTCTTCATAAGATATTTACTCATTTCATTTTTGCTACACATATATTTTTAGGAAATAACCTGGAAGCTACACTTGGATATAATGTGTTAAGAAGAGATCAGCTAAAAGTCGGTTCAGTCGCAAATGGATTAACCGGGTTTTCAGGAGGTCTCCGGATTAAGTTCCAAAAACTACAGTTATTGTATTCTGTCTCGTCTTACCAGAAAAATGTGCTGTTTAATCATTTTGGAATAACTATGCAGTTAGACCAGATGGGGATCCTCTTATAACATCAAGAGAATAAATGTTAGTTGAACAGCCGGTAAACCTCAAACGCTTCTGCCAATGGGCTATTGGCTTGTATGCCTCTAACTACAGCCAATGAACGGATGAAATCATCATTCATATAAGAACGGCTCGCCTGTGATTTGTATTCATGTAATGCCTTCTGCTTTGTCGTTAAATGTTCTTCAGATATTCTTTCAAAGTAATTCGGAGCAAATTGAAAGTTGTTCCATGGTAGTTCATATCCAAGAACATTACAATTCTTAAAAGCCCGCAATCCCTCTGCGCATACCACCTGGTGGTCCTGGTGTACATCATTCTTTGCAGGTAACAATACAGTTTCCGGTTGTATTTCCTTATTTATTTTAATTAATTCCTGTAGGATATCCTGCCTTTTGAACAACAGCATCCGAACTTCAAAGTCATAAAGTACCAGGTTTGTAATGCCTAAAGCTTGTGTTGCTGCTTTACATTCCGTGGCTAATATATCTGAAGGTAGATGGGACGGTACTGATTGTGAGCAAGTGGAAAAAGCTATATAAAAAATCTCTTTTCCCTGCTTCATGTACTTCGCTATTGTTGCTCCACAACCCAGTTCACCATCATCAGTGTGAGGAGCCAGTATCAGTATTTTATCCGTGTTGAACATGCTGTTTGTATTAGTTTATTATTCTTTAAGGAAAACGGTAGAATCTTTAAGTATAGGTAAATGTTGATTATCTATAGTGTTCAGCAAAGCACGAAATTGATTTACATTACTCATTCCATCATAAAACTTTGAATAAGCTTTTGATGGCAGATAAAGAGCATTGATGTTCATGAATTCGTATTGTTGCGGAACAGGGCTCTTAAATTCCCTAAAGCCATGATCACTCATAAAGATAATCACAGGAGGGTTCTTTGACTTTGTTATTATTTGATCAATAAGATAAAGAAAGCGTTTATTAGAAAATTCTAAATACTGCAAATAAGCATTCGTGTCATCTGTATTATAAAAGATCTTCTCCTCGTCATACATTCTTCCTATACTATCGCAGAAGTAAGGATAGTGTGGCATCAGAAGGTGAGTGTAAACAAACTTCGGTTGTTCACTGCTTCCTGCTATTTTAATAGTGTTGTTGTATAGGTGGTTAATTTCATCAAGTTCCTTCATTACAAATCTCCTGGTTTCTGATTTCCATTTCAGTCTTACAATCAGGTTGAAACGGATATCCCTGTCAATTCTACCTATGAATGTTTGAGCTGAAATCAAACGTATCTTATTCTGCAGGAATCGAGTCTCGGAACTAGTGGGAATATTCTGTACATCAAAAATGGAGTAGTTCTTTATTGAATAACCTATGCTTTTTAAATAAGCAGGAAACGAGGAATGATTTATAAGATCAGTACACTTGTTAATTCCAGCGGTAGTTACTTTATTATTCGGTACTGGTTGCAGGTACTCCATATTCAACATGGATGACATTGAGTAAGCTGTGAAATTGTAATTGCTTTTGGTGTTCTGCAGCACCTTAAAACCCCTGGCTTGTAACTGCTGTTCAAAAGTCGAATTATCGAATTTCATCAGGTCTTTTAACTCCTGCTTTCCAGCATATTCATCAGCAAGTATCAAATAGATATCCGGCTTAGTGCATGAATCGCACTTTGTTAAATCGGCCTTGTTATAAGCCGTGATTTGCTGATTCTTCTTCAACAGTTTACCTGTAAGAAGAGTTGCGTCAATTAAAATCAATATCAATAAACTCCAGTTCAGATAACTACTTACCTTAACAAATGATGACCTGCCTCTTTTTGTCATTATAAATACTATAACCAGGAAAGTCAAAGTGAGAGGTATAAGGAAAGTATAACTTGTAAAAAATCCCTGGGGCAATATTTTTTTTAAAGTATCATGAATAGCTCCAAAGAAGAAATTATAAGCCATGACCATGAAAGTAAATATGGCGGCTTTCTTCCATGAATGAAAAAACAAAAGGCTAATCATTGAAACTAATATCGTGACAAGAAGATAGCCTCCAAGAAGCTTAATCACATCTACAAAAGGTATTACTGTGAAATACTGGGTATATCCATGAAGCACAAAGAAGATGGGCAACAGAAGGACGAAGAACTCATTAGTAAAACGGAAGGGTGGAAGTCTGAATCGCATCAATGACTCTGTCAGGTAATTTAGGTGATTAATGGTATAGAGGCTCCATCAAAAATAATGTCCTGTTTGAATTGCCTATTATTTTACTATCAGCCACTTTATAATGTTTATTGAAAGCACCAAGAAAACGATCCTTGCTGTACCAGTCGTAAATATCACGTTTCTGCTGAAGCATCCATTTCACTTTATCATCTTCCTTAGGCATAAATTCTATAATTAATTTCTTTCCGAGGCTTCGGAAGAAAATGGCAATATCTTCAAATGGGATATTCTTACCGATAGCTAAATGGTGAACAAGGGCAAGTGCTAACACCAAATCAGTTTGCGTTCTTTCAATGAATGATGCTCTCTCCATATTGTTTAGTCCAATTGCAGGAGACGGACTACTCAAGTCTATTAGCAGGGGATGAATATTACTAATGTTCTCCTGTTTAATTTTCTTATACAAACGATTGATGGAGTAGTGATCAAGATCAGCACTGATGGTATAGGCACCTTCTCCTGACAAAATAAAAGAGAACTCTCCTTCATTTGCCCCTAAATCGATAGCCTTCTCTATGTTTAATCTTTTGATCCATTCACTTATGATAGACTTCTTCTGCTCTACATAATCCTGCCGCTCCCTGGCTTCTTCATAGTAGTTGGACCAAACACCGGAGGGCGTGCTAAACGAATAGGAATTTATGGCTTCCTTTAGACTCTTCAGGATGTTGGAAAGTTTGGTTTTTGAAAAGCTTACCTGGTTTTTATTACCCGTACGTTTACCAGCTTCAGATGCCTGCAGGTGTAGGTGTAAATAAGTATTCAAGGTAAACCGGCTCTTGAATGGTAACAGCTTTTTGGTAATTGACAGTGGTATTCCATCCGAATAACCAACCAAGATATTCTGTAGAGGAACCTGCAGGTAATGCATGAGTGCTAAGGGTGCAAGAAAATGTTCTGAAAACTGCCGGTAAGCAATCCAGGGCTCCTTCTCATCGTATTTCTCAAAAGAAAGAGTATCAATAAACATCATCTTTCCTTTATGCCATTGCACATTATAGGAGGAGGCGTCTTTTAACAACATACCCTTTTGCATTGATTCCATGGCGATATCCAAAGTAACCAATGCAGCATCCTTCAGCATATCAAAACACCACTCGTAGGGATAAGAGATAAATGGTATCACTTCCGGCTCAATTGTTTTGTATGCTTCACCCGAATAACATACACCCTCTATTTCCCTGTGTGAAATAAGAAGCTGCTTATTCGCAAGTTCATTGTATAAACCTGTGTCATTGAACAAATCAAAATCCTGACGGAAAGATTGATTTACCTGCCGGTATAAAACACCATTATCATGGAAAAGGAACCCTGATGGATCACGGTAAGAGGATGGGTGCCTTGTCGATGCGGAATGCATTACTGCATCTTGGATTTGTTGCGGAATAAACGATAGAAAGTATGCTTTACATAATTCACTATGTTCTTAAAGAAGAAAGCTATTCCAAGTACAGAAGCTACCAAAGCCTGTATCAAATAACTGCCGCTTCCGGGGTCAATGTATAATAAGTAATGCTGCATTAGAAGTAGCTTAAGTTTGTTTGTGGTGTTAAGTTTAACAAAGTTTCATACATCAGCCGGATCGTTTGCTCAATATCATTTCGATGCAACATTTCGACTGTTGTATGCATATAACGTAAAGGAATAGAAATAAGTACAGATGGACAACCATCATTTGCATAAGCAAAAGAATCTGTGTCCGTACCGGTGCTCCTTGACACGGCTCTCCATTGAACAGGAATCTCCTGCTTTTCAGCCACAGCTTCAACAAAGTGGAGCAGTTTATTATGAACGGCCGGACCATAGGATAGTGAAGGTCCCTTTCCGCAAACCGTTTCACCTTCTATGTTTTTGTTGATCATTGGAGTGCTTGTATCATGAGTTACATCCGTAATGATAGCCACATTGGGTTTTATACGGCGGGCAATCATTTCTGCTCCCCTGAGACCGATTTCTTCCTGAACAGCATTTACCACATATAATCCGAACGGAAGCTTTTTCCTATTTTCTTTAAGTAAACGGGCTACTTCGGCAATCATGTAACCACCAATGCGATTATCAAAAGCACGCCCTATGTAATAATCATTCGCCAGTTCATCAAAACCTTCCTGGTAAGTAACAACACAACCAACCCTTATGCCTAACTGTTCCACCTCTTTCTTGTTCCGTGCACCACAATCTAAAAAGAGGTTTTCCACTTTTGCAACCGGTTCTTTATCCTGGCTACTTATCCTTGTATGAATAGCAGGCCACCCAAAGACTGCTTTTACCGGCCCATTTTTGCCATGAATAATTACTCTTTGTCCCGGAGCTATCTGGTGGTCAACCCCTCCATTTCTTTTCAGGTACATCAAGCCTTCATTCGTCACATAGTTTACGAACCAACTGATCTCATCCACATGTGCCTCAATCACTACTTTAAAAGCATTTGACTTATTTACTACGCCCACTGCTGAACCGTAAGGATCAGTAAATACCTCATCCACGTAAGGCTTCACATAATCTATCCATAATTTCTGCCCGGTAGATTCAAAACCAACAGGAGTTGGAGTATTGATGTAATTTTTAAAGAAGTTGAACGAATCTGTCGTTAATATCGATTTCCCCTTTTTTACCGCTTTTGCCATGCTTCCAGATTATCGGGCAAATTTAATTAAAATGAGGAATGGAGCAGAAAGCATCATCAATCCATCCAATATAAAATAGTACAGGTAATCAGAATAATTTGTTTTTGATGGGTAGTAAAGCAATGCTACAATAATACCGGGGAAGAATAGGACGAAAGCTTCTGCCGGGGTGATCCATTGTAAAAGGATCACCAGTGTAATAGTAAACACTGCAAGACTGAACCAGAAGAGCCTGTCAATTCCTTTTTCATTCAAAAAAGTGATCAGGCTTTTAATCCCCGCCTCCCGGTCTTTCTCCACGTCCCTGAAGTCGAAGATGATACAGATAGCATAAATGTAAAAAAAGCGGTTCACCAAAAACCAGATGTGTTGTGCACCCACCTCTTTTACCATAGTTACTACGGGCAGCAGGCTGGTGACATGCGCCCAGGCAAAGGCCAAAAAGATCGTCTTTGCAATAGCAACCTTCCGAAGCTTCACAAAGAATGGAAATGACATCTTGGGTGCAGAGTACATGAACGTTAGAAATGCTGTTACACATAACCAGAACCAATGGTTCCGCAACATGAAAGTAAAGTAGACCGCAGCTATTAATCCGATTATAAATAATAGCAGGTGAATAGGCCTGTTTGCAATATTCCATTTCAACTTCACCGAAGGATGTGGAATGTCAGGGGGAGTGAGATACCAGTGAAAATTATAACTGCAAATGGTACCTGAAGCAATAAAGCCCATCAGGTTGAATGATACCGGCACATTAAAAAGTAATGCCGTTTGGTAGGTCATTAATAAAGCACATACGGTAATAAAGAGACTGGTAAAAACGAAGAAATCGAATAGGTATCTCAATACCTCGAAGAGGTTAAAGCTTCCTGAGAACGATCTTTCCTGATTCAACATAATCACTCTTGTTTCCGGCCTTGTCCCTAACTATGATGCCAATGGCAAAGTCGCGATCCACCTGTTCAAGATTTTGAAAAATCGTGCCATCAACCAATTCTCCATAAGCAAATAAGGCACTGAAGTCAATTTGCTGTTTATCAGGAAAAGCTAAAGGAGCTATATAGAGGCGGGTGGTATCTGCGGTCAACAGTGAGCTGCCATTATAACGTTTCTTCACCAATAATACGGAATCCTGCAAGTCTCCTTCCTTATCGCGAATGGTGGCAATAAATTCAAAAAACTGGCCCTTATAAACCTGCCCCGGGCTCAAAGATTTAATTTCTACCTGTGGCTTTGTTTGGAATTTATCTTTGCTGCAAGCGGAAAAAATCAGTATTAAAGAAAGTAGACCAATAAAAAGTTTCATAATTACTCCTCACCAAATTTACAGTTTGACTATGGAAATACCTAAAGCCCCTGAACTCGAAGAACAGGTATTTTCCGTTAAGAACGCTGGGGAGTTTGACCAGATTGCCCTGCAGGTGTTTAATTTTCAATATTTAAACAATCCTGTGTACCAAAGTTTTTGTGACCTGGTGCACCGTCCTCCAACTGTTATAAGCAAGGTTGGGGATATTCCTTTTATCCCCATCAGCTTTTTTAAAACATCAGAGGTGAAGACCACTACATTTAGTCCTGAACTGGTATTTGAGAGTAGTCGTACAACCGGTAACACCGCCAGCCGCCATTTGGTAAAAACGGCCGCACTTTATGAAAGAAGTTTTACCAATAGTTTTACCAATGTCTTCGGTTCTGTTGAAAACTATTGTATTCTAGGGTTATTGCCTTCTTACCTTGAGCAGGGTAACTCTTCCCTTGTTTATATGGTGGACAGGCTGATAAAGCTGAGCAACCATCCATCCAGTGGGTTCTATATTAAAGATTTAGCACAGTTAAATCATACTCTTTCAGAACAGGAAAGGAAGAAACAACCTACCATTTTATTTGGAGTCACTTATGCCTTACTTAATTATGCAGGTTCTTACCCACAGCCGCTAAAGTCTACCATAATCATCGAAACCGGCGGTATGAAGGGTAGAAAGGAAGAGATAACCCGTGCTGAGCTATACCAAAGGTTGAAAAAAGCATTTCAACTGAAGGTGATTCATTCTGAATACGGTATGACTGAGCTTTTATCACAGGCCTATGCCGCAGATGGCCTTTACCGTTGCCCTCCGTGGATGAAAGTTCTGATAAGGGACGAAACGGATCCTTTCAGCTATAGCACCTCAAGTGGAGGCATAAATGTTATTGACCTCGCTAATATTTACTCCTGCTCTTTTATTGCTACGGAAGATTTAGGGAAACTTCACAACGATGGAAGTTTTGAAGTGTTAGGGCGACTGGATAATACAGATATCAGGGGTTGTAGCCTACTCGTGTCCTAAATCGTGCATCATTCATTCCTTGCGTAAGGGTGTACCATGGATCTGAGTCCTTAATGACATGCTGTTGATATGCTATTGACATGCAGTTGATATGTAGTTGATATGCAGTTAACTGCATGTCAACAGTGTGTTAACTGCATGTCAACTGCATATCAACCGTATAAAATAGCTTAAGACGATCCATGCCGCAGCGAATCCATTAGAAAGCTGAACCGGAAGAAGATATTTGCAGGAGTAATTATTAATGTTTAAACATTATTCTAGAAATAATCTTAAATTTAATAGTGAACCGAGGCAACCTGGGTGGTAAGCTTGCGTATATACCTTTAACCTTCTTTTTAATTGGAACTGATACTACAACTGATACAAGGCTGTCAAAAGCAGAACGAAAGAGACCAGAGAACTCTTTACGAGAAGTATTATGGGTACTGCTTAAAGACTGTGTTCCGTTATATATACCGATATGAAAAAGCGGTGGATGTGGTGAATGATGGTTATGTGAAGATCTTTTCAAACTTTTCTAAGTTCCAATATTCCTCTACTGATAATCTTGAAATGATTCTAATGGGGTGGATGCGCAAGATAATGATCAATACAGCTATTGACGCATTGAGAAAAAATAATTTCCTGCCGGAGATCGGGGATATATCAGAGACGATATGGAAACAGGAGGACCGGAGCCAGGCATCCGACAATTCTGTTCTATACAAGGAATTGATTCAACAGGTTAAAAGGCTTCCGCCAGCTTATCGCACTGTGTTCAACCTCTATATTATTGATGGTTTCACACACATGGAAATAGCCGATCAATTAGGTATCTCGGTTGGAACGTCGAAGTCAAACCTATCAAAAGCAAGAGTTTTATTGCAGAAATATATTAAAGAAAACGATCAGCAAACTGAATATGCAGCCACTAAATGACGATATGGATAACCTGTTCAGAAGGGCGGCCGAAAACTACCCTCTGAATGTCAGTGGTGCTGACTGGAGTAAAGTCCACAAGGCTTTACAAGATATTGCCGTAACCCCACCTGAGCCGGTGAAAGAAGAAAAAAGAAGGTACTTCCTGTTCTTTCTTTTGTTCGCATTCAATATCATTTCTGTTGTTACATATAGATACTTTGCCACGGCAGATGTTCCAGGCAAATCAATTACGCAGGTACAGAATTCTGGTCCTGGATCCGAATCAAACCGGAACGTTACTGTTACTCCGGAAAGCAAGGAAGAAAAAACACCTGGTCAGTTGGAAACAGTATCGCCGGTTAGAACTGGAAAATCCCAAGGGGGTAACATTATCAATACTCAGCTTAACTCCCCTGCTCAACCACATTTACAAAATTTAATGTTTGGAACAATAAAGAAAACTTTTAAATCTGCCCTTGATGGCCTGCCGTCTTCAACCAATAGCCGTTCGACTAAAGATTTTACTGCTATATTGAAAAACACCACTTCTTCAGAAGCTGAATCTTTAGTTTTTATGCAAGGAAAACTGAATGGCAGTACTGCAAATCTCAGTCATAATGGCAAAGGGATACAAGTTTTACCCCCAATAGCTTCTCTGCCAACAGTTAGTCTACCAAAAGTCAAGCGCTTTTATGCAGGTGTTTTTGGTGGTGTAGATGGGACAACCGTCAAGTTTCAAAAGATCACCAATGTTGGCTTTGATTATGGAGTTTTAATGGGTTATACTATTAATAAGAAATTAAGCATTGAAACAGGAGCTTTTTGGGACAATAAATACTATTATACTGATGGGGAGTATTTCAGTACTAAGAAGATCAGTTTACCCCCTAATTCCGAGATCACAAGGGTGGATGGGAACTGTCGTATGATTGAGATTCCTGTTGCGTTGAAATATAATATCTCACACAATAAGAAAGGAGAATGGTTTGCTACTACGGGCTTTACTAATTACTTTATGAAGAAGGAGAATTATGAGTACACCTATTATTATCCGCTGACGGGAAGAAGCCATGATTACTATGCCAGCTATGACTCAAAAGCCAAAAGCCTTGTTTCCAATCTTCAGTTGTCAGCCGGGTATACTCGTTCTCTTGGCAGGGTGGGAGACCTTAGAATTGAACCCTACATAAAAGTTCCTCTTCGTGGAGTAGGCACAGGTTCATTGCCACTTACCAGTGGAGGAATACACCTGGGAATTACGAGGAAGTTGTTTTAACCACAAAGGCTTTGCAAATTTGGATTAAAGATCTTTGAGTCCTGATAATTTTTAGTATCTTTTCTTGCTTGTTATTTCTCACCTCAAATCCTTTTTATGGCACTTTATTATGGTAAACATAAGGTTCGTGATTACGACCAGTGGCGCCCTTATTTTGATGCCGACCAGGACAGATTAAGAAAGGTTGGTGCTAAATGTCTCAGAGTAATGCAGTCTACTGATGATCCCAATGAAGTACATTTTCTTTTTGAGGTTTCCGACCTCTACCAGTTTTTAGAAGAACTTCAGGGTACCGGTGACCTGATGAAAAAAGCTGGAGTGATTGAACAGCCCTGGCTTTACCGGTTAGAATCTATTCTGCCGGAGTTAACTCAACAAGACAGGATGGTGGCAGCACACCACCAATAAATGAAATAGCAGTAGTCGCGCTACTGCTTTTTTTTGTTCTTTACATTTCTCCTTTCCCTTTGTCCTATAATTACTTAATCAAACTTGTTTACTTGATTACATTTGAGTAAACAATAATGGCATGCGTTCAATTCCATTGTTCCTTTCCTTATTTATAGTATCATTCGTTTCAGCCCAGGTAAATCCTTATTCTTTTAACGAGTTAAAGTGGCGGATGATAGGTCCTCATCGTGGTGGACGGACAGTAGGAGCCGTGGGAGTGCCGACGCAGCCTAACGTTTTTTATATAGGGGTGAATAATGGAGGGGTATGGAAGACAACTGATTTTGGACGTACCTGGTTTCCCATTTTTGATGACCAACCCACCGGTTCTATTGGAGATGTTGCGGTTTCCCCGAGTAATCCCAATGTAGTATATGTAGGGACGGGAGAAGGTATTCAAAGGCCGGATTTATCTGTAGGCAATGGCATGTACCGTTCTGCAGATGCAGGAAAGACCTGGAGCTATCTTGGATTACCCGATGTGCAGCAGGTGGCAGGACTTTCACTCGATCCTACAGATGAAAACCGTCTTTTTGTTGCAGCTTTAGGTCACCCGTATGGAGCAAATAAGGAAAGGGGAGTTTACAGAACACTGAATGGAGGTAAAACATGGGAACAGGTATTATTCATAGATGAAAATACCGGGGCAGCACAGGTAACTATTGACCCTAAAAATAGAGATATCATTTATGCTGATATGTGGGCCGGGAGGCAGGGTCCATGGGAAAACGGTGCATGGGAAGGTCCGGGAAGTGGACTTTTTAAGTCTACAGACGGAGGAAAGACATGGAAGAAATTAATAAAGGGTTTGCCAACTATAGAACAGGGTCTTGGAAGAATAGGTTTTGCCATTGCACCCACCAATTCTAAACGTTTATATGCAGCAGTACAAGCTGACCAGGATGCAGGTATTTACAGGTCAGATGATGAAGGGGAAACCTGGACAAAGATGCAGTCGGATAACCGGTTATGGGGAAGAGGGGATGACTTTGCAGAACTAAAAGTCGATCCTACCAACGAGGACATTGTTTATGATGCCAATATAGTGACGTGGAAGTCAGTTGATGGTGGTAAAACGTGGAATGCCTTCAGAGGTGCTCCCGGAGGAGATGATTATCATCGCATATGGATCAATCCAACTAATCCTGCCATAATACTTATCGCATCCGACCAGGGAGCTATTATAACTGTTAATGGGGGCCAGACCTTTTCTTCCTGGTATAATCAGCCCACAGCCCAATTCTATCACGTAAGTACTGATAATGCATTCCCTTACAATGTATATGGCGGGCAACAGGAGAGTGGTTCTGTAGGCATTGCTTCGCGCAGCAACGATGGTGAAATCACGTTCAGGGATTGGCACCCTGTAGGTGCGGAAGAATATGCCTATGTGGCTCCTGATCCTATAAATCCTGATATTATTTATGGTGGTAAGATTAGCCGTTATGATAAAAAAACAGGGCAAACTCAAAACATTTCTCCCGAAGCGATTCGTTCGGGTAAATACAGGTTTTTAAGAACGGCGCCGGTACTCTTTTCCCCGGTGGATAAGAAAACACTTTACTATGCAGGTAATGTGTTGTTTAAAACAATGAATGGTGGAAATAGTTGGGAGATTATCAGCCCTGATCTGTCACGTGAGAGTTGGGATATACCTGCCTCTGTTGGCATTTACAGCAACAAGGATATGAAAACAATGCCGAGGAGAGGAGTTATTTATACTGTTGCTCCCTCTCCGAAAGACATAAATGTCATCTGGTGTGGCACAGACGATGGATTAATACATCTCACCAGGGATGGAGGCCGAAAATGGAATAATGTAACTCCACCCTCTATAACACCCTGGAGCAAGATCTCGCTCATGGATGCCAGCCATTTTGATGTTAATACAGCTTATGCAGCAGTGAATCGTATCCGGCTGGATGACATGCATCCGCATATCTACCGAACAAAAGACGGAGGTAAAACATGGAAAGAAATTGTAAAGGGATTACCGGATGATCCTATTAATGTTGTTCGAGAAGATCCCGTTAGAAAAGGCTTGTTGTTTGCCGGGAGTGAAAGAGCGGTTTATTATTCAATTGATGATGGTGAACGATGGCAATCACTTCGACTAAACATGCCTGCTACTTCCATTCGTGACCTGGTGATAAAGGATGATGACCTGGTAGTTGGTACTCATGGACGTAGCTTTTGGATATTAGATGATATTACACCATTACGCCAAATCAATACAGACGGATTCGGTAATTCACCTCATTTGTTTAAACCTGCAACTGCTTACAGGGTGCGCTGGAATATGAATACGGATACCCCCTTACCACAGGAAGAACCTGCAGGAGAAAACCCGCCTGATGGAGCCATTCTTGATTATTATATTCCAAAGAACGTAAATGGGGAAGTCGCTTTGGAGATAGCAGATGCAAATGGTAACCTGGTGCGCAGGTATTCCAGTAATGATACTTTTTATAAGGTTCCCCCTGTAAATATTCCGCTGTATTGGATAAGGCCACAGCAGATCCTTTCACCAAAAGAAGGGGCACACCGGTTCGTGTGGGATTTACATTACACCCCTGTAAACACACCACCTTCCTTTCCGATTGCAGCTATATATATGAATACCGCTCCTTCACCCACTTCTCCCTGGGTGATGCCGGGAACTTATACAGTAAAGCTGATTGTGAATGGGAAGCAATACCGTGAACCCATATTGGTGAAGATGGATCCACGGGTTAAAACATCAATTAAATATCTTCAACTTCAACATGATCTGTCTTTGCAACTTTACAAGGGAAGATTGCAGGTTTTAGAAGTACTTCAGCAAATCCGATCATTGAAAAGCCGTGTCCAGGATAAAATTGCTACTGTTAAAGGTGCAATACCACATTTGAATATGATGGTGGAGAATCTTTCATCCCTGGAAACCACACCACAAGGTAAAAATGATCATTCATTCAGTGAATTGAATGGAACTTTCGTGGGCCTTTTATCACTCTTACAGCAAAGTGATCAGCCACCTACTGCAACCGTAGTTAAAGCAGTAGCAGTTACATTGAATAACTTTCAAACACTATTAAATAGATGGAACCATTTAGATAAAAACTTCTGAGTTAATCACCATCTTCTTCATGTGGGCTGACAAAAGCTGCTCTTCTTGGTGAAGGAAAAGCAACATGATCACCTTTGATACCATGCCATAATACTTTATTGAATTCCATATCATTTATAGCATCTTCTTTGGTAAGATCAAATTTTTCTGAAGCTTGCTGCCATTTACTTTGAGCTACTGTTTTTTCTCTCAGGTCAATCATGTTGGGCAAAGCAGTAAACCGGGTTTCACTGGCAGAGTTAGAAAAGGATCGCCACATAGGAGTGGCACTGGCATCATACTGTGTCATAGGAGGGATACCTAGTATCAATTCCATAGTGCGCAGCATGGATGTGGTTGTGTACATCGTATGATCAACAAAACCTCTTTTTACATAACCGCCGGCGACGTATGCTGTTGTGCGGTGAGCATCTATATGATCAGGACCATTCTGGGCGTCGTCTTCAATAATGAAGACGACACTTTCTTTCCAGATGGGAGATTGGCTCAGGTATTCAATGAATAAACCAACAGCCAGATCATTATCTGCAACATGTGCAAAAGGTGTCGGTCGTCCTCTTCTTAATCCTTCTGTGTGATCATTAATAAAACGAATAGTGTTTAGCTGGGGAACTTTGTTAATGCTTAATAAAGAATCAAAATCTCTTTTCCACTGGTAAAAACGGGTAGTATCCCTCACAGTCTGATCCCAACTGGTGAAATAAGGACATAAATGATTTACCAGGGAAGGTATGTTAGCCTTTCCGTCATCCGCAAATTCACCATAAGTTCTGTAGCTAACTCCCGCTCTTTTACAGAAGTCCCAGATGAAGCCATTTTTATTATTAGCTACTTCACGGTTGCCTTCCCCATCATAAGGACCTCCCCGGCCACCATAGCTGGTTGGCCAGCTCTTTTCCAGGTAATCGGTAGCATATCCGCCCATGCTCCAGTTGTGACCATCCATGCTTACTTCCGCATTTGCATAAAAATTATCGAGCAGGACAAATTGTTTTGCTATCGCATGCTGGTTAGGAGTTACTCTTTCACCAAACAGCAATAAGCTGGTGTCGCCATTAGCTCCCTGAACGTCGCTCAGTACCTGGTCAAAAGTGCGGTTCTCTTTAATAATGTAGAATACATGTTTAATTGGGCTTTTATCTCCTACTCTTGAGGGGATGGGATTTCCTTTCTGAATAGTCGTAACCAGTTCATCTTTTTTATTGTAAGGGGTATTACGATAAACCTGTTGTGTATACAGTCTCAGTTGTTCCTTTCCAGGCACCTTAATTATACTTAAAGTAGCCCTCATTAATCCGCCAATGTATTGAACTCTACGGGGCCTTGTGCGGTCACCACCCTGGTATACCACTTCTTCATTCCTTTGTGCCGGTTGAGGACCTAATGGATTAGCGTATGATGTAAAGCCCTTCCCATTTGTAACATAGATGGTTTTCCCAATAACTTTTACATTGGTGGGATACCAGCCGGTGGGTATAAAGCCTTTCCCTTCACTTTTACCCGGATTGGATATATCAAAAACAGCAAGACAGTTGTTATCTGCATTAGCTACATATAAAGTCTTTTGATCTTCGCTTAGAGCTACACCGTTGGGAGTGGAACCGGAGGGAGCATTTGGATACAGGGCGGTATTAAGCACCTCAACTTCTTTGCGGGTAACTGTATTAACAACGGAAACACTATTGTCATTGGCATTGGCGACGAATAGCCAGCGGCCATTCCTGCTAATAACAATCTCATTAGGATTGTCACCTACCTTAATAGAATCCGTAATTTCCTGCTTATATGTATCAAAGATCTTTACCTGGTCACAGCCCCAGCAGCTGATGTATAACAATTTACAGTCAGGAGAAAGAACACAGGAGTAAGCTTCTCCATAAAGGTTAAGTTTTTTGTGCTGTCCTTTATTTTTCAAATCCACAATATACAGGCTGTTATTTTCCTTAGTAACAACATACAGGACCTGTTTCTGTTCATCAATATCTAAACCGGTGGGTGCAATAGCTACAGGCCATTTTTTCCCCAGGGTAATCGAGTCAGCTACTTTAAGTTTTCCATTAATAACCTGGTATTTCCAGATGAGATTATCATTACCTCCTGAAGCATACAGGTAACGGTCATTATTTGTGAACTTTAATCCGTAAAAACTCTTCGGGATTCTTATGCTGTCCAGTAATTTTCCATTTACGACATCAATCAATTCTACCGACTGATCACTATATCCATTATTAGTTACAGCAATTAATTTCTTTGAGGAAGAAACAGCCATATTTAAGGGCAGGTCGCCTAAAGGAATGCTTTTACCGGCAGGGCTAAGGCTCCATCCGTTAGGCAGTAAAATGCCGGAAGATTTTTTTCCCGGAGTCAGGATAGGCTGGCTGAAACTTGCAACAGAAAGTAAAGGAAGCAGTAGAATAATGAATACTTTTTTCATTGATAATGGTCTTTTTATCAGCAGTTTAATAGTCTTTCTTGGTAGAAATCGCACTGTATTGATTCGAAAAGTAGCAATTTGGCATGACATAAAACAGGATCTCTTGTATATGAACTACTTAAATCTTTATGAGTTCTGTATTTGCCTTTTAAATTTGATCAAAATTCTAAGATGCGAGGTATCATAATTTTCTTGATCATAGTAGGTATAGCAATAATAGCGTGGTTGTTTTTGGGCAGACATTCTAATCCGGAAACTCCTAAGGGGAACCCGATAAAAGTAAGTAAACATTCAGCCGCGTTTAATGAATCTATCGATTCTGCCCTCAATTCTTACTACGCAATTACTGCCGCATTCGTACAGTGGGATTCGACCTTGGTGGAAAAGCAGGCAGGAGATCTCAGGCAAAGACTTTCCACTCTTAAGCTGGATGAATTAAAGAAAGATTCGTCTGGAATATTAGAAACAGCCCAGACTTTTGTTGAGAATGCCCAAAATGATGTTACTACCATTGAACAGGAGCATACCATCACAGCAAAGCGGCGTGCTTTAAACTCTCTGACTGATAATATTTTCAACCTGTTACGGGTGGTTCGGTTCGACAGGAACAAATTGTTTTTACAGGAGTGTCCTATGGCTTTCAATGATGAAGAACCCGGTGATTGGATAAGTAAATCGCCTGAAGTGATTAACCCGTACCTGGGTATTCATCATCCCAGGTATGGCAAGGGAATGTTGCATTGTGGTGAAACCAAAGACACATTGAATTTTACCGAAGAAAAATGAGTCTGAAAAGATTCATATGCCTGGCGGCTTCCTACCTGCTGATCTCAGCTTTAAATGCTCAAAATACAGCATCGCAGAAGTTTACCATTAGCGGTTATGTTCGCGATAGTTCTAATGGAGAATCTATCATTGGAGCTAACCTTACTATTGACTCCCATAATATCTCCACAAATGCTTACGGGTATTATTCCGTGACATTGCCTGGCGGTGAGTATGAGATTTTAATTTCACATTCTTCGTATAAGCCGGTGTCCTTACCTGTTTCTTTGCATTCCAATATTCAGCAGAACATTCTTCTTACTCCCCGGTCAACTGCTTTAAGTGAAGTAATCGTTTATAGTCGCAGGAGGGATCAAAATATTAGGAATGCCCAAATGGGAAAAATAGATCTCTCTATTGGACAAATTAGGAATATACCTGCTTTGCTTGGCGAAATTGATATAATAAAAGCTTTGCAGCTTCTACCGGGTATCCAGAATGCGGGCGAGGGGAATGCAGGGTTTTATGTAAGGGGTGGAGGCCCTGACCAAAACCTGATTCTTTTAGATGATGCTGTGGTGTATAACTCAGGACACCTGTTTGGCTTTTTTTCAATCTTCAACTCAGACGCTATTAAAAATACATCGCTTATAAAAGGAGGCATGCCTGCTCAATATGGCGGACGCCTTTCATCTGTACTGGATGTGTCAATGAAAGAAGGAAACAGTAGCGCCTTTCATGGAGAAGGGGGAATTGGCCTGATCGCTTCTCGATTGTCTTTAGAAGGCCCGCTTAAAAAAAACAAAGCTTCCTTCATGCTTTCAGGTAGAAGAACGTATGCAGATGCCCTTGCAAAACCTTTTGTAAAAAAGACCAGCAGCTTTTACGGATCAGGTTATTACTTCTATGATTTTAATGCAAAAGCTAATTATCGCTTTTCTGATAAAGACCGTCTTTTCCTCAGTGGTTATTTCGGTCGGGATGTCTTCACATTTAAGAATGCAGAACATTCTTTCAGCGCTAATATACCATGGGGAAATTCAACTGGGACGTTGCGTTGGAACCATGTATTTAATGGGAAACTATTTGCAAATACTACTCTTGTATATAACGATTATCACTTCAGTTTTGAAGGTGCGCAAAACAACTTTGAGTTCAAACTTGCTTCAGGAATTAAAGATGGTAATGCCAAAATAGATTTTGATTATTATCCCTCTGGTAATCATACCCTTAAATTCGGGGGACTTACTACCTACCATAAATTCATTCCTAATGTGACAAGTGGCCGACAGGATTCGGTGATCTTTAAACCCAATAATGAAGGAGTGAAGTATGCCCTGGAAAACGCTTTATATATACAGGATGACTGGGACATAAGTTCCAGGATAAAATTGAATTATGGCTTGCGTTGGAGCAGTTTTGCACAGGTAGGACCATATACCCGGTATGTGAAAGACGCAAACCAGAATAAATTGGATAGTACAGTTTATAAGAGCTTTCAGCAGGTTGCTTTGTATTCAGGTCTGGAGCCAAGAATAACCGTTCGGTTCGGGGTCAATCAAACTACATCTATTAAGGCATCTATTTCCAGAAACCTGCAGTTCATTCACCTGGTAAGTAATGCAGGTACTACTTTGCCAACGGATTTGTGGGTTCCAAGTACTTACAGAGTCAAGCCACAGGTAAGTGTTCAATATGCTGCAGGAGTATTTAGAAACTTCTCTAATAATACTTTTGAGACTTCTGTTGAAATGTATTATAAAAACATGCAGAACCAAATTGAGTACCGTGAAGGATATACACCTTCCCTGAAGGATCCAGAAGAAGAATTTGTTTTTGGTAGAGGATGGAGTTACGGATCTGAGTTCTTCCTGAATAAACAAAGGGGAAAGTTGACTGGTTGGATTGGTTATACCCTTTCATGGACATGGCGAAAATTCCCGGACCTGAATAAGGGTGAGGCATTCCCCGCTAAATATGACCGGCGACACGATCTATCGGTCGTTGCTAGCTATGAAAAAAGTTCAAAATGGAAGTTTGGTGCTGTATTCGTTTATGCTAGCGGGAACGCTACGTCATTACCGGAGCGGTTTTATATCATTAACGGAGTCCTTACACAGGAATATAGCAGTATTAACCAATACCGGCTGAATCCCTATCATCGCCTTGATCTGGCGGCTACATATACCCCTAAGCACAAGCAAAATGCCCGGGTGCAGAGCAATTGGATATTTAGCATATATAATGTTTATAGCCGCCTAAATCCGTATTTTATATACTTCGATCAATCAGGTAGCCCTTACAATGGAACTCTGACAATTAACGCTAAACAGGTATCGTTATTCCCCATAATTCCTGCAGTTACATGGAATTTCAAATTTTAGGACAGTTAATAAAAAGACTTTAATTTTCTATTTACAACTAAAACAAATGAGAAAACTCTTATTAGCCGCTGCTTTTACCCTGCCGGCAATTTATTGTTTTGCGCAGGCAGATATAACAGATCGTATTATCCGGGAAGAAATGCAACATTCGCAAGTGATGGACCTTGCCTGGCATTTGACTGATGTTTCCGGACCCAGACTTACTGCTTCTCCCGGGTATGATAACGCTGCTAATTGGGCAAAAAATACGCTGAGTCAATGGGATCTTAAAAACGCTAACCTGGAACCATGGGGAGAGTTTGGTAAAGGCTGGGAAGCACAGCGTTGTTATGTTGCTATCACAAAGCCCTATTATCAATCCCTAATATCGTATCCGAAGGCCTGGACAGGAAGTACCCCTGGAAATAGAATACTGACCTCAGGAATAGTGCTTATTAAGGCCAAAGATTCTGCTGAGCTAGTGCAA
Organism: Candidatus Dadabacteria bacterium; assembly: GCA_050259715.1. Classification (GTDB taxonomy): domain Bacteria; phylum Bacteroidota; class Bacteroidia; order Chitinophagales; family Chitinophagaceae; genus Flavisolibacter. Next base: position 4,036 of record JBLNAY010000035.1, on the reverse strand, counting down.
TATGCCGGGAAGCTAAAGGATAAAGTAGTAATGTTCTGGGTACCTGATACTTTGAGGCCCAACTTCCAACCTGATGCTAGTCGCTATGCTGATTCCTCTTTACAAAAGATGGCCAATGCAGTGGCTGAACCAAGGCAACAGCGGCAGGGACCACGTATAGGTCAAGCTTTTCCGCAGCGGTTTGCTTTCCAGCGATTCCAAACCAGTTTTATGTTGCATGAGAAACCTGCCCTTGTTTTAAGTAACAGTAGGGGAACTGAAGGAACTGTATTCGTTCAAAGTGGCGGCCCATACGCAAAAGATGCAGCTCAAGCTCCTGCTACTGTTGTTCTTTCCAGCGATGATTACCTGCGCCTCCAACGACTGGTGGATGCTGGCATTCCCGTGGAATTGGAAGCAGAAGTGAGAACAAAATTCTTTGACAAAGAACTGAAAGCATATAATGTGATCGCGGAAATACCAGGTTCTGATCCTAAATTGAAAGATGAAGTGGTGATGTTGGGTGGACACCTGGATTCTTGGCATGCAGGTACCGGTGCTACTGATAACGCAGCAGGTTGTGCGGTGATGATGGAAGCTGTTCGTTTGATTAAAACTATGAACCTGCAGCCACGCAGAACCATTCGCATAGCTCTATGGAGTGGTGAAGAGCAAGGTTTGTTAGGTTCACGTGGCTATGTAGAGAAACACTTTGGTAACCCGGCAACCATGCAAATAACCCCGGCACAGGAAAAAATCTCTGCTTATTACAACCTCGATAATGGTTCTGGTAAGATTAGGGGAGTATACTTGCAAGGAAATGATAAAGTGAAGCCAATTTTCGAAGAATGGCTGAAACCATTCGCACAATATGGGGCTTCAACATTGACAATTAACAATACCGGGAGTACCGATCACGTTAGTTTTGATGGTATAGGCATTCCCGGCTTCCAATTCATACAGGACCCGCTGGAATATGGTACCAGAACACACCATAGCAATATGGATACTTACGACCACCTTTCCGCTGATGACCTGAAGGAGGCGGCAGCCGTAGTAGCCAGCTTTGTTTATAATACAGCACAACGTGACGAGAAACTACCCAGGAAGCCTTTACCGGAGCCAAGAGGGGTAAACCAATGACAATTTTAAACTTATATGCGATATATATTACTTGCTGTTTTGTTTATATCAGCAACAGCCAATGCACAATGGAAAACTTTTAAGCTATCACCACGTGGTGATACTTTAAACCGAATTGACCTTAATGGTCTTAAACAAGGTCCATGGGTGGTCCATACAGACGATTTGAGAGGAGAAAGGGGTTTTGATGAACAGGGCTATTTCTGGAATGATAAAAAAGAAGGACGGTGGACACGTTTTTCTTTAGATGGAGATGTTATTGCAAAAGAAAACTACCGATGGGGACAGAAAGACGGTCGTAATGAATACTTCAACTACCAGGGGGAACCTATCAGGGAAGAATTCTGGAGAGCTATTGATCCACAGAATCCTTATGACACTGTAAAAGTGTTTGATGTGAATGACCAAACAAAGGTGTTAAAGACGATAGTGGTGAGAGTGGAGAGCGCTACAGTAAAACACGGTACCTGGAGGTATTTCGATCCACAGACGGGAAAGATTGAAAAGACAGAGAAATGGGTAATGGATAAACTAAAGACCAAAGATGATGAGCAGGCAGCTATTGCCGCCAATGATGATCTTGCCCCAATTGATGTGACAAAATCTGATCCTAAGAAAACAGAAGCGAAGAAGACTGTTGCTAAACCCCAGGTAGTATTGGATTTTGAAAAGAAAAATGCGGGTAAGAAGAAGATTAAAGTCAGGGATGGTAGCACCGGTCACTAAGAGGTCTTAGTCTAAGTAAGGTTGAAGTTCCCTTTGATTAAAAAAACCTTAATTATACTGGGAGAGAAAGAAATCCATTGGAGTTCTTCCTCTCCTTTTTTATAATGAAGCGGCTTTTAAGCATAAATTAATACTAATAAGGATGTTGGCGTCTGCAATGAAAAATACCTACATTTATACAAACCACAGCACATGCCAATTGACCGCCGTTCATTCTTGCAAAAAGCAGGTTTGTTTTCAGCCACGGCTGCATTATCCTCGCTGGTGAAACCGGGATGGAGCAAAGGCCTTGAAAGAGCAATACGGCAAGCTGAAAATGTTTCACCCTCTGACCTTGCTACAGATGAAAAGTTTTGGTATTATATCCAGCAGTCCTTTACTGTCTCTTCTTCTATTATTAACCTGAATAATGGCGGAGTTTCTCCTGCGCCGAAAACTGTGCAGGATGCAATGAAAAGGTATTATGATTATAGTAATGAAGCACCGAGTTATTATATGTGGCGTATACTGGACCAGGGAAGGGAGACCTTAAGGTCAAACCTGGCGGCTATGGCAGGAGTGGATCCGGAAGAAATTGCCATGAATCGAAATTCATCTGAGGGATTGGAGACGGTTATCTTTGGTATGCAACTCCAAAGGGGAGATGAAGTGGTTTTGGCGAAGCAGGATTACCCTAATGTGGTGAATGCATGGAAGCAAAGAGAGTTTAGAGATGGGATCAAATTAAACTGGGTAAACCTGGAATTGCCTACCGAAGATGAAACTTACCTGGTGAATAAATACGTAAGTGCATTTACGCCTGGTACTAAAGCAGTTAATATCACCCATATAATCAACTGGAACGGACAAATACTACCGGTAAGAAAGATAGCTGACGAGGCAAAAAAGAGAGGCATTAATGTGCTGGTAGATGGAGCACATAGCTTTGCACATTTTCGTTTTAAGGTCGCAGACCTGAATGCTGATTATTATGCCAGCAGTTTACACAAATGGTTGTATGCTCCTATTGGTAGTGGCCTGCTGTATGTTAGAAAAGAGAAAATAAAAGAACTATATCCACTTTTTGCAAGTGATGTTCCATTAAAAAATGATATACGGAAGTTTGAACACCTGGGCACTCGTCCTTTCTTCATAGAACAGGCAATAGGTAAAGCCCTGGAATTTCATGATATGATTGGGAGTGAAAGAAAAGAAAAGCGACTGCACTACCTGAAGAATTATTGGATGGAGAAAGTCAAAGATACCAGGAATGTAGAAATCCACACACCACTTCATCCTAAATGGGGCTGCGCCATTGGCTTAGTATCCATTAAAGGAAAGAAACCTTCTGAGCTGGATAACTTCCTGTTTAATAATTATAAAATACACACCACCTCCATAGAATGGGAGAATATTCATGGTGTGCGGATCACACCTAACGTTTACACAACTTCAAAAAACCTGGATGTGCTGGTGGATGGAATAAGAAACTTCGCAAAGGCTTAGTTTTACAGCATGCAGCATCTGGAGCGCAGGCTCAGTTTAGTTCAGGCTACCTCTATCAACATGATAGACATGGTAGGCATTGGACCTTTTGTGGTAATTCCATTGGTGATAGGTTATTTTAATTCTCCCTTATTTTTTTGGGCGTGGATCCTGGGAGCCCTCATTGCTTTTATTGACGGTACCATCTGGAGTGAATTGGGAGCTGCTTATCCATTAGCAGGTGGTAGTTATAATTTCCTGAGAGTTGCGTACGGGGAAAAGTGGGGTAAACTCGCCAGCTTCCTTTTTGTTTGGCAGACCTGCATCCAGGCACCTATGGTGGTAGCTTCCGGAGCTATTGGTTTTGCCCAGTACGTCAGGTATTTAGCTCCTTTGGACTATGGACAACAAAAAATAGTATCGGTATTTGTCATAATCCTTGTTACCGTTCTTTTGTACAGGAAAATAGAAAGTATAGGCAGGATATCGGTAATATTATGGATATCGGTTATTATAACTATTCTCTGGATTATCACAGGTGGCATTGTTCACCCGGTATCGTATTCCCCTATTCCGGCTGATGCAAATGATTTCTTCAAAGCTGCCTTCTGGGTTGCGTTAGGCCAGGGCAGTGTAAAAACTATCTATAGCTATCTTGGGTATTACAATGTGTGTCACCTTGGAGGCGAGATCCGGGATCCCGGGAGGAATATCCCAAGAAGCA
>JBLNAY010000034.1:0-14653 GCA_050259715.1 Candidatus Dadabacteria bacterium | reverse complement strand
AGGAAAAAACACCTTCAATTATTGAAATGGAAATTCAAAAATTTATTGATGCTATCAGACCTGAGGAGGAAGAAATAAGAAAGAAGTTGGATTTTACCTACACCTTAGAGAAAAATGTTTTTACATTGTATGAAGTGCGTCCAGACTGGACAGACGCATCTGTATATAAAAAATATGCTTGTGCAAGAGCAAGATTTATCAAAACAACTGGCAAATGGCGTATGTTTTGGCTTAGAGCCAGTGGCAAGTGGGAACATTTCAAACCGTATCCTGATACCAAATCCTTCCAGGAAGTTTTAATTAACATTGGGGAGGATAAATATGGTGCTTTTTTCGGCTAATTAAAATACCTCGAATTCGCATTTCCAATTTAATATTACCTCTAAAGTGCTAAATAAGGTCTTTTTGTGACCGTTCGTTTCTTTCTATACCTAAAGGGGAAACCTGGCTTTTACTGTATTGTACTTTTGTTTTGGATTTTATTTTACATCGTTGAATCTTAATATGGTAATAGCAGGCAGAACACCTGTGAGCTGTGTTATTATTTCATACCTGTAGTGTAGTTAGCATTAATTAAGTTCTTTGACATATGGGATTACGCATTTCTATTAAATGCTCTGGCACAATTCAATTAGCACTCCATTAGTCGTTTTGGGATGGAGAAAGCACACGAGTTTGTTATCAGCACCTTGTTTTGGTTGTTCCTGCAGTAATTGGAAACCTTCGTTTCTAAGTCGTTCCATTTCGCTGAGAATGTCAGTTACTTCAAAAGCTATATGGTGAATGCCTTCCCCTTTTTTACTTATGTACTTATTGATCACACCGTCTTCACTAAGGGATTCAAGAAGCTCGATCTTGCTTTCTCCTGTTTGAAGGAAAGCTGTGTTTACCTGTTCCGACGCTACCAGTTCTGTCTTGTAACAATTAGTATTCAGCAATTTTTCAAACAAGGGGACAGATTGTTTTAAAGAGCTAACTGCGATACCAATGTGTTCAACTTTGTACATATGTTTGTTTTGATAAACCATAAAATTATACAAGCCATTGTTATAGTTGACATGAGGCTTTATAATTGAGGTAAATTTGCGGGTGAAACTTCTAAAATGCATTTGCCGGTATATTTAGATTATAATGCTACCACACCCTGTGATGATAGAGTGGTAGAAGCTATGCTACCTTTCTTCAGAGAAAAGTTTGGCAATGCTGCCAGCCGGTCACATATATATGGTTGGGAAGCTGAAGAGGCGGTGGAAATTGCACGTGAACAGGTGAGTGCACTGGTAGGTTCAGAAACTAAAGAAATAGTTTTCACCTCCGGGGCGACAGAAGCGGTTAACCTGGCTTTAAAAGGTGTGTTTGAGTCCTATGCAGGTAAAGGAAATCATATAATAACTACAAACATTGAACACAAGGCAGTTCTTGACACATGCAAACACCTGGAAAGTCTTGGGGCTGAAATAACTTACCTGCCGGTAAATTCTGAAGGCTTGATCACTGTTCAACAGGTAATAGATGCAATCAGGCCAACAACAATTGCTGTCTCCGTTATGTATGCGAATAACGAGATCGGAACTATCATGCCATTAGCAGAAATAGGAAAGATCACAAGAGAAAAGGAAGTTTTATTCTTCAGTGATGCCACACAGGCTGTTGGGAAAATACCGGTAAATGTGAATGCTCTTAATTTGGATATTATGTCCCTGTCGGCACATAAGTTTTATGGGCCGAAAGGTGTTGGAGCATTATTTGTGCGGCGCCGGAGTCCACGGGTGAGGCTGAAGGCTCAAATTGACGGGGGAGGGCATGAAAGAGGTTTTAGAAGCGGTACACTGAATGTTACTGGCATTGTGGGGCTTGGCAAGGCGGCTGAGATAGCAGCTAAAGAGTTAACTAGTACTGCTTCCAATTTAGCTATTCTCAGGAATAAGCTTGAATCTAGTCTCATGCAATTGGGAGATGTAACGGTTAATGGTAGCCGTGAACAGCGCTTGCCGCACGTAACGAACCTGTCATTTAAACATGTGGAAGGACAGGCACTGATGATGGGCTTTAATAAACAAATAGCTCTTTCTTCCGGGTCGGCATGTACTTCCGCTTCTCTTGAACCCTCTTATGTGTTAAAGGCATTAGGATTGGAAAATGAATTGGCATATAGTTCGCTTCGGTTTAGTTTGGGTAAGTATACAACGGCCGAAGAAATTGATTATGTTATTGAGCAGGTGAGTAAAACAGTTGTTAAATTGAGGGAAATTAGCCCGGTTTGGCAGATGTATAAGGAAGGTAAAGGGGTAAATGGTTAAATTTAAAATACAATAAAGCAACTTATTGGTACTTATAAAGGAAAAGATTATGATAGCTACAGATAATGCAATACATGTTACTGAGACGGCAAAAAGGCAAATAGTTAAATTGATGGAGGAAGCAGGATATACTAATGATTACTTTTTAAGAGTAAGTGTAGTTGGCGGCGGTTGTTCAGGGCTGAGTTATAAATTGGACTTTGATAATCAATTAAAACCTGTTGACCAGGTGTTTGAAGATAATGGAGTGAAGGTTGTAACTGATTTGAAGAGCTTTTTATACCTCGTAAATATGACACTCGATTTTTCCGAAGGCTTAAACGGGAAAGGATTTCAGTTTCAGAATCCGAACGCCAGCAGGACCTGTGGATGCGGAGAAAGCTTTTCTGTTTAAGGTGATGTGACAATAAATAATTAATAATCCTGCTATTGTTGCAGGATTTTTTATTTAGCATTCATACAGAACATTGAATATTTTTAAGAGTACAGAATACATTAACTATTTTGCAAGGCATGTGGCCGATTTGTAAAAAGGAACTGCAGCAATTTTTCAGTAGTCTCACAGGTTATATAGCCATAATAGTTTTCCTTTTAGTAAATGGACTGGTATTATTTGTTCTCAAAAATAATATCCTTGAACTCGGATATGCGTCTTTAGACAACTTCTTCAACTTTGCTCCATGGATAGTTCTTTTTTTAGTTTCGGCAATAACTATGAGAAGTTTATCGGAAGAATTTAAGACAGGAACTTTCGAGATCCTTCAAACCCGGCCATTAAGCCGCTGGCAGGTAGTTACAGGTAAGTTCTTTGGAGCCTTTACAGTTGCACTGATTGCCTTATTACCCACACTGGTGTATTACTTCAGTATTAATCATCTTGCAAGTTCAACAGGTATAGATGCAGGTGCTGCAGCCGGATCTTATTTAGGCCTTTTTCTATTAACTGCAGTATTTACCTCCATTGGTATTTGTGTCAGCAGCTTTACTACCAATGCAGTTATCAGCTTTATCATTTCCCTTGTTGCCTGTATTCTGTTCTATTACGGATTTACTGCAATAAGTGAGTTGCCGGCGTTTAAGAACGGAGCAGATTATTATATACAGATGATCGGGATAGATTTTCATTATCAAAGTATCAGCAGGGGTGTGTTGGATAGCAGGGACATTATTTATTTTTTTAGTGTGATCTTATTCTTTCTCCTTCTCACAAGACAAAACATAGAAAAGAAGTAATGGGAAGGAGAACTAATAAAAAGCTGGTTTGGTTAGGCTTATTAGCCGCCCTTGTACTTATCAATTTTATTGCAGCTAAGATTCATTACAGGGCTGATCTTACACAGGAGAAAAGATATTCCATCACTCATACAACAAAGAATCTCCTGCATTCACTTGATGGGGATCTGCATATTAGTGTATTTCTGAAAGGAGACTTTCCTGCTGAATTCCGCCGGTTGAGTACTACCTCACAGGAATTTGTATCTGAATTAAGGGAAGCCAATCCTTCCAGGATTACTTATACATTCATTAATCCTCAGGACGAAGCGGCTCCGGGAAAAAGCTGGGGCGATTCCCTGCAGGTAATGGGTGCGAGCCCAGTAAACCTGAGTGTGCAGGTGAAGTCGGGAGAGGAAAACAAGTTGCTTTTTCCTTATGCTTTAATTAATTATAAAGGCTATCAATCGCTAATCAATCTATTTTCCAGCAGTAAAAGAACCATCACTGCTACAGAATTAAATAATGCTGAAGCAATGATGGAGTATGAATATGCCAGGGCTATTGACCAGATGAACAATCCACAGCGTGCTTCGGTAGCTTATGCTATAGGCAATGGTGAGCCAACAAATGCGAGGGTTTACGACTTACAGCAAGTAGTGAGAAGTGCTTACAACTTTGGATTGTTTAATATCAAGGCACAGAAATTTATTCCAAAAGAAATACAGGTATTGTTAGTTGTAAAGCCTGATAGTACTTTCTCAACAGATGAGAAGTTGAAGATTGATCAATATATAATGAATGGAGGGAAGGTATTATGGTTCATTGATAATCTTCATGCTGAGCAGGATAGCCTTAGTTATACAAATAAATTAGTTGCATACGAGCGCAACCTTGATATACAAGATCTTTTGTTTAATTATGGAGTGCGTATCAACCCTGACCTGGTGATGGACCTTCAATGTGACTTTCTACCTTTTGCAGTTGGTGGAAGTGCATCTAATCCACAATATGAGTTCCTTCACTGGAACTATTACCCGCTGTTTGAATCAAAGAACAATCATCTTATAAATAAGAACCTCGGATTAGTAGCAGGGAGGTATGTAAATTCGGTAGATACCATACAGGTACCGGGAGTTAAGAAAACATTTTTATTACAGTCATCTTCCAACTCAAGGACTATCAGTACTCCTGCCCTGATTAGTCCAAACGAAAACAGGAATACACCAACTGATGCAGCTTTCAACCAGTCGGGAATTCCAGCTGCTGTTCTTCTGGAAGGGCATTTCACTTCTTTCTTCCGGAACAGGATTAGTAAAGCACAGGTAGACAGTCTTGCAGCAGGAGGTGGATTTGTAGAATCAACAACTGAACCGAACAAAATGATTGTTGTTGCCGATGGTGATATTGTGTTAAACGATATATCTCCGAAAGAGGGTCCGCTACCTATGGGATTAAATCTTTTTACATCCGGAAGCCAATATGAATACCAGTTTGCAAACCGTGATTTCCTTATGAACTGCCTCGAATACCTGACCAGTAAAACATCAATAATTGAGACGAGAAATAAAGAGATCGTACTTAGGTTACTGGATACAAAGAAGGTGGATGCAGAAAAATCTAAATGGCAATTGATCAACATCGTTCTTCCCATATTACTGATAATAATTGCAGGGGTTATTTATCAACAGGTACGACGTTACCGTTTCGGAGGCTGACACGAGTACTTTATCTTAGCAGTAAATAGACCGGATTCATGACGACAGCAGATAAGATTACGACGCTGGTTTTTGGAATAGTTGTATTGGTAGCAGTTATTTTAGACCTGGGTCTTCTTAGCAAGCGTTCGGTAAAGATCAGCTTTAAAAAAGCCTTTTATCAAACTGTTCTTTGGGTAGCTCTCGCATTTCTGTTCTTTATTTTTCTTTGGAATATTGAGAACCAGAGCATGGCACTTGAATACATAAGTGCTTACCTGATGGAGTGGAGCCTAAGCATTGACAACATCTTTGTTTTCATCCTGATCTTTTCCTATTTCCGCATTAGATCCGATCATGTTGCGAGGGCATTAATGATTGGAATTCTAATGGCTATTATTTTCCGGGTCATTTTCATTACAGTAGGGGTTGTGTTGGTAGAGAACTTCCATTGGATATTGTACATCTTTGGATTTATTCTTTTATATACGGGGATAAAGTTGTTTGGTTCTAAACAAGAGGAGGAATATGATCCCGCTAAAAATGTAGTTTATAAATATATCAACAAGCTATTGCCTATTGTACATGAGGATGTTAGTGGAAAGTTTATTGTGAAAAAGAATGGCAAACGATTTTACACCAACATGTTTGTTGTTATCATACTATTGGCAACAACAGACATTGTTTTCGCACTTGATAGCATACCTGCGGTATTTGCCATATCGCAGGACCGGCTGGTAATTTACACCAGTAACATTTTTGCTGTGCTCGGGTTGCGATCATTGTTCTTTCTCTTAAAGGGTGCAGTAGCAAAATTTGATTACCTCCAACAAGGGATAGCGATTGTACTTGTCTTTATTGGTTTGAAAATGCTGGTGGAGTTCTTTGAGATCAAGGTACCAACATACATTTCCCTGATTGTCATTCTGATATGCCTTGGAGGATCTATTGGGTACTCTATTAATGTGAATAAAAAGAAACTTCGGTTATGAAGTATGCTGTAAGTGAGATTTGTGATATCGTACGCGGAAAGTTTATCAGCAAGGCAGCCGATAGTTCCATAGAACACCTGGTGTATGATACCAGGAAGATACAGCAAGCAGAAGCTTCGCTTTTCTTTGCCATAGTCACACAACTGAACGATGGTCATAAGTATTTAAATGATGCCTACGCCAAAGGCATAAAGAATTTTATTGTAAGCTCCACTGTTGAATTAGCTACGCTGCAGGAAGCAAATGTGATTGTTGTTGATGATACCTTAGTTGCTCTCCAGGAGTTAGCTGCATTTCACAGGAGTAAATTCAGTCTTCCTGTAATCGGAATTACCGGTAGTAACGGCAAGACGATTGTAAAAGAATGGTTATACCAGCTGCTGCAGGAGAACTACAATATTGCAAGAAGCCCCAAGAGTTATAATTCACAAATAGGCGTAGCGCTCAGCATATGTCAAATAAACAGTACACATACTCTGGCAATCATTGAGGCCGGTATTTCTAAGACCGGGGAAATGGATCGACTGGAAAAAATGATACGGCCAACAATAGGTGTAATAACTAACATAGGAGATGCACATAGTGAAGGCTTTTCTTCTGTTGATGAGAAATTATCAGAAAAGAAAAAGCTGTTTACGGGCGCTGACATCATCATTGGCCCCTTCGGGTTACTTAAGGATGAATCAAAGAACGTAATTATGTCGTGGGGAACAGATGCTTCCGCACAAGTAAGGGTGATTAAAGTAGAACGATTAAAATCTGTTTCCTGCATCACTGTTGAATATAAAGGGAATCAATACCTGTTGGAGATTCCGTTCCAGGACACTGCTTCTGTACACAATGCTATTACCTGCTTATGTGTATTGTTTTACCTGGGGGTACGGCCTGATGACTTTCTAAATAAGTTTAAGAAGCTTCACCCGGTTGACATGAGAATGCAACTGAAGCATGGGCTAAATCAATGCTTTATTATAAATGATAGTTATAGTGCAGATCCGACATCATTACGCATTGCTATTGATTTTCTCAAGCAACAGGCTCTGGATTTAGGAACAACAGCTATCCTTTCAGATTTTTACGAAAGTGGAAAGAATGATGAAGTGTTGTATAGAGAAATAGCGCACCTGTTGAATGAAGAAGACATAGAAAAGATTGTCGGTATTGGAGAGAAAATCAGCAGGTTTTTACCATTGTATTTGAAAAAGGACATTCAGCAGCAATATTATTTTTCGACTGATGATTACATCAACCGCGCCCGAACTTCAGATCATGTGCAGGAGATTATTTTAATTAAGGGAGCCCGGAGGTTCGAATTTGAAAGAATAGTTCAACTGTTCGACCAAAAGGTTCACCAGACAGTTCTTGAGATCGACTTGTCAGCCCTGGTACATAACCTGAAAGAATACCGTAACCTCCTGGTTTCAACAACAAAAGTCATGGCTATGGTAAAGGCTTTTTCTTATGGAAGTGGTGGTGCGGAAATAGCCAGCGTTCTTCAATATCACAATGTAGACTTCCTCGGTGTTGCATATGCAGATGAGGGAGTGGAACTGGTGAAAGCCGGTATATCGCTTCCCATAATGATCATGAATACTGAGGAATCTTCCTTTTATTCTATAGTTCAGAACAATTTGCAACCAGTTATCTTTTCCTACGAGATGTTAGATAAATTCCAGGCTTTCCTGGTAGAAGAAGGTTTAACGGATTATCCTGTTCATTTAGAGATTGAAACCGGGATGAACCGGCTGGGTTTCAATGTAGATGATATTGAAAATGTTGCCCGCAGGATTGCAGAACAGCCTTATTTACGTGTGCAATCCGTCTTTTCTCACCTTGCCGCAAGTGAAGATCCTAAGCAGGATGACTTCACAAAAATGCAATACACCCGTTTCATGCAAGCTGTAGCTTCCATAAAGAAATACTTGAATTACCCCTTTCTCAGGCATATCTCCAATTCAGCTTCTATCGTTCGTCATCCTTCACTGCAACTGGATATGGTTAGATTGGGTATTGGACTGTATGGAGTTGAGGCTGACGCAGAAGATAAACTCAATCTGAAGGCAGTTGCTACTTTACGATCTACCATTGCTCAATTAAAGCAGGTGCCAAAAGGTGAATCTGTCAGTTATAACCGCAGGGGTGTGGTGCAGCGTGATTCCCTCATAGGTACTATTAGGATAGGGTATGCAGATGGGTATTCAAGGATGTTCAGTAACGGAACCGGCAAGGTGTTGGTTCGTGGTACTATGGTACCTGTTATCGGGTCTGTTTGTATGGACATGACTATGATTGATGTTACCGATGTACCGGGGGTGGCTGAAGGTGATGATGTAGTAATATTTGGTGAAAACCTCCCCATAGAAAATCTTGCAGAATGGATCCATACTATTCCTTACGAAATCATGACAAGTGTATCACAACGGGTAAAGCGGGTGTACTTTCATGAGTAGAAATTAACTTTTTAGAGCTTTTTCCCATTGGCCAAAGCTTATCTTTGTTGACTTTAAAATTTAAATGTGAAACTCCGTTTTGTCGCCATAATTATAGCCCTGATTATAATAATTGACCAGGTTTTAAAAATCTGGATCAAGACCCATTATCCATTGGGCCATGTTACAGACGTGTTAGGACAAAAATGGTTTCAGTTATATTTTATCGAAAACTCCGGAATGGCGTGGGGAATGGAACTGGGTGGCAACTGGGGTAAGTTGTTGTTAACACTTTTCAGGTTAGCTGCTGTTACATTCGGAAGTTGGTACCTGGTGAGGATCGTTCGCCAGCATTATTCAACCGGGTTTATCATCTGTGCTTCTCTTATTTATGCAGGTGCGCTGGGCAACCTTATCGACAGCATGTTTTATGGAATGATCTTCGAAGAAAGCAGCTATTATCATGTAGCAAAACTATTCCCCGCTACAGGTGCATATGGTGGATTCCTTCACGGTAAAGTGGTGGATATGCTGTATTTCCCAATGATTCATTCCAACTTTCCTTCATGGCTGCCGGGGATAGGCGGCAAACCATTTGAATTCTTCAGTCCTATATTCAATGTGGCTGATGCTTCTATTTCGGTGGGAGTGATTGTTTTATTGCTGTTTCAAAAGAAATTTCTTCACAAGAGAGAGGAACTCGTGGCTGCCAGTGATCCTGTTTACTCTGATCAACCACAAATTGTTGATCATTCATAATTGCCAAACCATTCAGCATCCCATTTAGTGGGATCATCAGCAATAGGTTTCACCTGTAACGGTGAATAGCTGAATTGATGCTGCTTAGTAAAGATTACATGTAATTGGCTTATTTTATCCTCAACAACTTTTAAAGGATAGCCGCTGAATTGAATGATTTCCTCGCTGCTGCTTTTCATATATATTGGATCAGTATGGAGCCAAAAAGGTTACTATACAATTGTTAATAATCTGGCTGAGGAGCAAAAAGGAAAAATCGAGGAAATTCAATGGAGTTCCGATACCTTTTGCATGGCTTCTGTATGGACTTTGCATGGACTCTGCATGGACAAACTCCCTGGTAACTCCATACATACTCCATACAAACCCTTAAGTGACTCACTGGACACCTTACCGGGATTCTTCAGTTAATCCAGCTTTCCCACCATTTTTTCAGGAACAACCCATTCGTCAAATTGTTCCGGGGTAACATATCCGAGTTTCACTGCCATTTCCTTTAATGTGGTTCCTTCTTTATGAGCTTTCTGGGCAATTTCAGCGGCTTTGTAATATCCTATTTTAGTATTTAAAGAAGTCACAAGCATTAATGAATTGTCTACGTGCTTCTTAATGTTCGCTTCTATTGGTTTAATACCGACTGCACATTTATCATTGAAGCTCACACATCCGTCTCCAATAAGTCTTGCACTGTGAAGGAAGTTATAGATCATCACCGGCTTGAATACATTTAATTCAAAGTGCCCCATAGAACCACCAATGTTTATGGCTACATCATTACCCATTACCTGTGCGGCAATCATGGTCAATGCTTCACACTGGGTTGGATTTACCTTGCCCGGCATGATAGAAGAACCTGGTTCATTATCAGGAATAAATATTTCACCAATACCGCTTCTTGGTCCTGATGAAAGCATCCTTACATCATTGGCTATTTTCATTAAACTGACGGCCACTGTTTTCAAAGCTCCATGAGCTTCAACAATAGCATCATGTGCCGCAAGAGATTCGAATTTATTTTCAGCGGTTTTAAATGGAAGACCGGTTAAATTGGCGATGTGCCTGGCCACGTTTTCTGAATAACCAGGAGGCGTATTAATTCCTGTACCTACGGCAGTGCCACCAAGAGCCAATTCGGATAGATGATCAAGAGTATTTTTAATGGCTTTTATTCCATGATCCAACTGGGAAACATAACCACTGAATTCCTGCCCAACAGTGAGAGGTGTAGCATCCATAAAGTGGGTGCGGCCGATCTTCACAACATTCATAAACGCCTTGCTCTTCTCCTTCAGGGTATCTCTAAGCTTCTCAATCCCGGGTAAAGTGGTTTGGATTAGTATCTTATATGCTGCAATGTGCATTGCAGTTGGGAAGGTATCATTAGACGATTGGGATTTATTCACATCATCATTGGGATGCAAAGCCTTGTCTTTGTCTGTAAGCTTTCCACCGTTTAGTACATGGCCGCGGTAAGCGATTACTTCATTAACATTCATATTGCTCTGGGTACCGCTTCCTGTTTGCCAAACTACCAGGGGAAAATACTCCCTGAGCTTACCTTCAAGAATCTCATCACATACAGCAGAGATGAGATCCAGCTTTTCTTTTGGCAAAACACCTGCTTCAAAGTTTGTAATTGCAGCTGCTTTTTTCAGGTAAGCAAATGCCTCAATGATCTCTTTGGGCATACGGTTTATGTCCTGTGCAATCTTGAAATTGTCAATACTTCTTTGAGTTTGAGCACCATAGAAAGCATCGGCGGGAACCTGGACTTCTCCCATGGTGTCTTTTTCTATACGATAATCTGACATATGCAGTATTTAAGGTGCCGCAAAGATAGACAGCTGAAAAGCAATTCATATGATATTGTATACTGATTTATCTCATATTGGTTTCATTTTTGAATAGATATCAGGGGAGCTCAGGAATGAGAGATATTTTTAAATATTGTTTTGGGTTATCAATACTGATGATGTTCTCCTCATGCATTTTCATAGTGAGGCAGGACAAGAACGTAGTATCCAAGGACAGCCTTTCGACAATAGACAGTTCAAAAGCATACGCTTTACACAACTCGCTAAGAAAGAAACCTGATTCTGCAATCCTGGTTGTAGATACAGTGAAAAAGGATTCTATTTTACTACCAGCTTCCAAAATAAATATTAAGAATGTGCAGCCGCAGCAATTGGTTGACTTTGCCAAAACATTGATAGGAATCCCTTATCATTATGCATCTACAAATCCCCAGGTAGGATTCGACTGTTCAGGCTTTGTCACTTATGTTTTTAGTCATTTTAATATTGCGGTTCCTCGTTCTTCCATCGACTTTACACACGTCGGTACCGATATTCCTGTAGAGCAATCAAAACCGGGAGACCTCGTACTTTTTACGGGAACGGACAGTACTGAACGATTTGTTGGTCACATGGGAATTATTGTAAGTAATGCCAATAACGAGGTGAACTTTATACATTCAACCTCCGGTAAAAAACATGGAGTAACTATAACACCCTTAAATGGGTACTACAAAGGCCGATATGTAAAAACCATCAGGATATTTCCTCAAAATTATTGACCTGTAAACTGTGGTTTTCTTTTTTCAAGAAAAGCACTGGTGCCTTCTTTCATATCATTGGTAGCAAAGCAATCTCCGAAAGCTTCGATTTCAATATCAAAGCCATTCTCCTTTTCATTAAATACCGCGTTAACAGCACGTATACACTGGGTTATGGCAACAGGAGCTTTATTTATAATTATTTGGACTAACTCAGTTGTTTTAGTAAGCAGTTGTTCCTGTGGAACTACATAATTTACCAGTCCATAACTTAATGCAGTATTAGCATCAATAATATTCCCTGTCATTAGCAGTTCCAGGGCTCTTCCTTTACCGATCAATTGAACTAAACGTTGGGTGCCTCCATAACCGGGAATCAGTCCAAGGTTCACCTCCGGTTGACCAAACTTTGCATTCTCACTTGCTACACGGAAGTGACAGGCCATTGCCAATTCACAACCACCCCCAAGAGCAAAGCCATTAACAGCAGCTATTACGGGCTTAGTACATCGCTCAATCCTGAAGAAGATCTCATGGCCTTTCCTGGAGAGTTCTTTTCCTTCTGATGCACTGCGACCTACGAATTCACTAATGTCGGCACCGGCCACAAACCCTTTCTGCCCTGACCCAGTAAGGATAGCCCCTTTTATACTATCATCGCCTTCAACTTCATTGATTACCTTGTCCAACTCATCCATCACTTCTCTATTCAGAGCATTTAACTTGTCCGGACGATTTATAGTTATAGTAAGAATATTATTATCCAGGGAGGTCAGGATGGTTTTAAACATAAAACAAAATTTAAAAAGACCGGTGTTTTTTTACCCAGTCTTCTATATATGAAGCAATCTGTTTAGTAGTAGTTCCAGGGGCGAATAGCTCGCCTACTCCCATTTGCTGCAATGATTGCATGTCATCGTCAGGGATAATTCCACCACCGGTGAGCAACACATCATCCATTCCTTTTTCTTTCATCAGGGCAAGCACTTTTGGGAAAACGGTCATATGCGCGCCGGAGAGAATACTGATGCCAATAGCGTCGACATCTTCCTGTAGTGCGGCATTAACAATCATTTCCGGTGTTTGCCTTAAGCCGGTATAAATTACTTCCATACCATTGTCGCGCAGAGCAGTAGCGATTACTTTAGCTCCCCTGTCGTGGCCATCTAATCCAACTTTTCCTACAAGAACTCTTATGGGTCTATTCACTTTAGTTTAATTAACATTCAAAAATACAAATGAGTTTCTCATCATTACCATAGTTTGATCATGTTTTCAAATCAGTTTATTTCAATCATACCTTTTGTAATTTCAACTATGCAATACAGGAACTTCGGTAACACATCACTGGTAGTAAGCGAAATAGGTTTTGGCTCATGGGCAATAGGCGGAAATGCAATGATAGGTGATACAGCTATTGGGTGGGGCAAAGCCGATGATGATACATCTGCCAAAGCGATACATGCTGCACTTGATGCCGGCATTAACTTTTTTGATACAGCAGACATTTATGGACTGGGGCATTCAGAGGAATTACTAGGCAAAGAATTAATGGACCAGAAGAATGTTATCATTGCTACAAAGGTGGGCAATGTTGAACGGGATAAGAAGTTTACTGTTGATTACTCGGGTGATCATATAATAAAAGCATGTGAAGCAAGTCTAAGAAGATTACGCCGCGACAATATTGATTACTACCAATTGCATTCGGCGCGCATACAACACCTGGAAGCAGGTGACTGTATAACGGCAATGCAAAAATTGCAACAACAGGGAAAGATCAAATACTGGGGTCTTTCTTTAAACACCTTTAGCCCTGATCCGGAAGCTGATTATCTAATGGAAAGAAACCTGGGTAATGGTTTTCAGTTGGTATTTAACATCATTAACCAACGCTCATTAGAGTTGATAAGGAGATCAGCGAAAAAGGGGTACGGAACTATTGTGCGTATGCCATTGCAATTCGGGCTGTTGACAGGAAAGTTCACAGAACAGAGCACCTTTGCCAGGGATGATCATAGAAACTTTAGGCTAACCAAAGAGGTATTGGAGCAAACTTTACCTGTTTTAAAGAACCATGTGTGGCCGCTTGCAGACCATGAACATGTTTCGAAAACAGCTCTTGCCCTAAGCTTCATATTGAGCATTGAGGAAGTAAGCACTGTTATTCCGGGGATAAGAACTCCCGAACATGTGGAACAGAATACCACAGGTTTGAAGAGACTGTCAAATGATACAATGGAAAAACTATTTCAAATGTCCAGGAAGGAATTAAAACCAGTATTGGATCTTATGGAGGAAAAAGGTTAGAGATCCCGCAATGCAGACTCGATCCTGTTAACAGTTTCCTCTTTTCCAAGCACTTCAGCAATCTCAAATACCGGGGGACCAAATTTGCCACCAACCAGCATTAAACGCAAAGGCAATTGAAGCTCTCCTGCCTTAATACCTGCCTGTTCGGCAAGCTGTTTAAACAAGGTTTCTAATGAATGTGCTTTCCAATCGGTAATGGATAATAATGACTTGGAAAGATGATGGAAATACTCTTTCTTCTGGGCATTCCATTTGGCCTTCACAGGTGTGAAATCAATATCAACCGGTGATCTGAAGAAGAAAGAACTATGCTCCCAGAAATCATTCAATAAAGTACACCTGTCTTTTACTAAAGCGATCACGTTTTGTAAATAGTTATCGTCCTTTACTGTAATAC
>JBLNAY010000033.1:0-33083 GCA_050259715.1 Candidatus Dadabacteria bacterium | reverse complement strand
ACATTATGTGGCCGTTCGTTACCGCATGTGCTGATGATGTTAATACCGGAAGCCTGGCATGAGGACGAGCAAATGGACCCGGTAAAAAAAGCATTTTATGAATTTCATGCTTCTTTCCAGGAACCGTGGGATGGTCCTGCCTCTATTTCATTCACCGATGGAAAAATAATAGGAGCTACCCTTGACAGGAATGGCCTGAGGCCATCCCGCTATTGTGTCACTTATGATGACAGGGTAATAATGGCATCTGAGACGGGTGTGCTGCCGGTGGATCCAAAACTGGTTAAAGAAAAGGGTAGGCTTCAGCCCGGCAAGATGTTTATCGTAGATATGGAACAGGGTAAGATTATCAGCGACCAGGAACTAAAGAAAAATATCTGTTCTCAAAAACCTTATAGTGAGTGGTTGAATAAATACAAGATCAGGTTGGAAGAATTGCCAGAACCAAGAGTAATGTTTACTCACCTCGAACCGGAACAGGTGTTTACTTATCAAAAGGTTTTTGGATACAGCAAGGAAGATCTTGATTTGATCATTGCGCCTATGGCCGCTGAAGGAAAAGAGCCAATAGGATCTATGGGCGCCGATGTCCCATTAGCTGTCTTAAGCACTCAACCGCAACATCTTTCCAGTTATTTCAAGCAACTTTTTGCCCAGGTAACTAACCCGCCTATTGATCCTATACGTGAAAGGATGGTAATGTCCTTATCAACTTTCGTAGGTAATAATGGAAATCTGTTGACAGAAGATCCCCTCTCCTGTCACAGTGTGGCCCTTGAACACCCGGTATTAACGAATTATGAACTGGAGAAGATCAGGAGTATTGATACAGGAATTTTCCAGGCAAAGACACTGCAAACTTATTTTGTAGCGGATGGTAAACCTGGTTCCTTAAAAAGGGGGTTGGACCGTTTATGCCGTTATGCTACCGATGCCGTGGAAGATGGATTTGAAGTGCTGATCTTATCAGACCGGGCACTGGATTCAGAACACGCTCCTATTCCTACTCTCCTGGCAACAGCAGCAGTACATCATCATCTTATACGAAAAGGATATCGTGGTAAGGTAGGTCTCGTAGTGGAATCAGGTGATGTATGGGAAGTACACCATTTTGCCTGTTTAATTGGCTTCGGAGCCACTGCAATAAACCCCTACCTGGCATTTTCTACAATCAGGGAATTAAAACTTTCCGGGAAGATCCAGTCGAATGTTGATGTAGAGCAGTTAAAGAAAAATTATATAAAAGCGGTGAATGAAGGATTGCTGAAAGTCTTCTCAAAAATGGGAATATCTACTCTTCAATCTTACCAGGGCGCACAGATATTTGAAATTATTGGTATCAACAAATCAGTTGTAGATCAGTATTTCACCGGCACTACTTCGCGTATCGAGGGCATGGGACTGGATGAAATTGCGAGAGAGACCTTGGCAAAACACCACTTTGCGTTCACCAAAAAAGAAGCACCGGTAGAACAGTTGCCTGTTGGTGGCCTTTACCAGTGGAAAAGAAAAGGTGAGTCACACTTATTCAATCCACAGACGATTCATTTGCTACAGGAGTCAACTAAAAAGAATGATTACAATCTTTTTAAGAAGTATTCCAAAGTTGTAAATGATCAGTCACAACATGCAATTACTTTAAGAAGCCAGTTCCAGTTTAAATCAAACAGGCCTTCTATTCCTATTGAAGAAGTAGAACCTGCAGAAAAGATTTACAAGCGTTTTGCAACAGGTGCCATGAGTTTTGGTTCTATATCGCATGAAGCACATAGTACTCTGGCTATTGCTATGAACCGCCTGGGTGGAAAAAGTAATACCGGTGAAGGTGGGGAAGATG
The DNA here is from genome assembly GCA_050259715.1 of Candidatus Dadabacteria bacterium. Lineage (GTDB taxonomy): Bacteria > Bacteroidota > Bacteroidia > Chitinophagales > Chitinophagaceae > Flavisolibacter. The sequence goes on along the minus strand of JBLNAY010000033.1, from coordinate 31,246 downwards.
AAATCAGGTACAAGGCACTGGAAAATGGTGATTCCATGCGATCAGCTATTAAGCAGGTTGCTTCTGCCCGTTTCGGTGTAACCAGTTTGTACCTGACAGAAGCAGATGAATTACAGATCAAGATGGCACAGGGTGCAAAACCCGGAGAAGGTGGTCAGTTACCCGGACATAAAGTGGATGAGTGGATCGGTAAGGTACGTCACTCCACACCGGGTGTAGGATTGATTTCTCCACCGCCACATCATGATATATATTCTATTGAAGATCTCGCGCAGTTGATTTTTGATCTTAAGAATGCTAACCGTAAGGCAAGGATCAGTGTAAAACTAGTTTCGAAAGCAGGCGTAGGTACCATTGCAGCGGGCGTTACGAAGGCCAAAGCCGACGTGGTATTAATTGCCGGTTACGACGGAGGCACAGGAGCTTCACCGATTAGCTCCATTAAACATGCAGGATTACCATGGGAATTAGGATTAGCCGAAACCCACCAGACTTTAGTTAAGAACGGATTGAGAAGCCGTGTGGTAGTACAGGCGGATGGCCAGATGAGAACCGGGCGAGATATAGCAATTGCTACTTTATTAGGAGCTGAAGAATGGGGTATTGCTACTGCTGCGTTAATTGTTGAAGGTTGTATCATGATGCGTAAATGTCATCTGAATACCTGCCCTGTAGGAGTTGCAACTCAGGATCCTGAATTGCGCAAACGCTTTACCGGTGATGCGGATCATGTAGTAAACTTCTTCCGTTTTATCACAGAGGAACTGCGCGAAATTATGGCTGAATTAGGATTTAGAACAGTGAACGAAATGGTGGGCCAGGTAGATGTGCTGGAACAAAAAACAACCAGCACTCACTGGAAGTACAGCAAGCTGGATCTTTCCCCTATTTTATATAAGGAACCAGCCGCATCCGGAAGTAGCTTGTACAAAAATGAAGAGCAGGATCATTTACTTAGTTTGATACTGGATTGGAGATTGTTAGAAGCAGCACAACCTGCATTGGTAGAGCAGAAAAAAGTAAATGCAGAATTTGCAATTCAAAACACTGACCGCACAGTAGGTACATTGTTATCTAACGAGATCACTAAAAAATACCGTTCATTGGGTTTACCTTCTGACACTATTCACTTTAAATTCAATGGTACAGCAGGTCAAAGTTTCGGAGCTTTTGCAACCAATGGTCTTACACTGGAACTGGAAGGAGATGCCAATGATTATTTTGGTAAAGGATTAAGTGGAGCAAAACTTGTGATTTATCCCTCACGACAGGCTGCTTTTGTTCCGGAGGAAAACATTTTGATTGGAAATGTTGCATTCTATGGCGCAACATCAGGATCTGCATATATAAGGGGCAAGGCAGGGGAACGTTTTGCTGTAAGGAACTCAGGAGCACATGCAGTGGTAGAAGGTGTGGGAGATCACGGTTGTGAATACATGACCGGAGGCCGGGTAGTGGTACTCGGAGACACCGGGAGAAATTTTGCCGCAGGAATGAGTGGAGGTATCGCTTATGTCTATGATGTGAAAGCTGATTTTAGCAGCAGGTGTAATACTGAAATGGTGGACCTTGACCCAGTAGATTCTGAGGATATTGTTGAACTAAAAACAATGATAGAAGATCATCTGAAATTTACAGGAAGCACAGTGGCAAATTTCATTCTGAATGATTTTGATAACCAGCTGAAGAATTTCATTAAGGTATTTCCGAGGGATTATAAAAAAGTATTTAAAAGAATACCGGCCGAGGAGGTGACAGTAGACAAATAAACTATCATGTATTCCATAAATATTAATTAACAAGTATTCTGCTAAAGAACGAATCGATTATGGGTAAACCAACAGGATTTTTAGAATTCACAAGGGAATTACCGGTAAAAAGGCCGGTGCAGGAGCGCATTCATGATTATAATGAATTCGTTGAGAATTTTCCGGAACAGAAACTAAATGAACAAGCAGCAAGATGCATGAACTGCGGTGTTCCTTTTTGTCATAGTGGATGTCCTTTAGGTAATGTGATTCCTGAGTTTAATGATGCGGTTTATAAAAGAAACTGGTTAGAAGCTTACGAGATACTTACTTCAACCAATAACTTCCCGGAGTTTACAGGTAGAATATGTCCTGCACCTTGTGAATCTGCTTGTGTGCTAGGCATTAATCAACCACCTGTAACAATTGAAGAAATAGAAAAGCATATAATTGAAATTGCTTTTGATAAGGGATTTGTAAAGCCTCGTATTCCACATATCCGCAGTGGAAAGAAAGTAGCTGTTATAGGCTCAGGTCCTGCAGGATTAGCAGCTGCCGCCCAGCTAAACTATGCCGGGCATACGGTTACTGTCTTCGAAAGAGATGATGCTCCGGGTGGCTTATTGAGATATGGAATACCCGACTTTAAACTGGAAAAATGGGTCATAGATCGCAGGATCAGTTTACTGGAAGAAGAAGGTGTCACTTTCAAATGCAATGCAAATGTTGGTGGAAACGTGAATGTGAAAGATCTTTTTCGTGAGTTCAATGCTATAGTTCTCGCCGTTGGTTCAACTATTCCCCGCAACCTGGATATCCCCGGAAGAGAATTGAACGGGATACATTTTGCAATGGAATTTCTGAAACAACAAAACAAAAGAGTAAGGGGTGTAAGGGTTCAAGGAAAAGATATACTTGCAACTACTAAAAACGTCGTGGTGATAGGTGGAGGTGATACCGGGAGTGATTGTGTTGGTACTTCCAACCGTCATAGTGCAGCTTCTGTTACGCAGTTCGAATTATTACCAAAACCGCCATCGCAAAGAACAGAGCACATGCCATGGCCTACTTACCCTATGATATTAAAAACCACCTCTTCACATGAGGAAGGTGCTAACCGGAATTGGGCTATAGCTACCAAAGAATTCCTTGGAGATGCAAATGGAGATCTGAAAGCTTTGTTGATTGTGGATCTTGAATGGAAAGTCACTCCTGAAGGAAAGGCAGCTCAATTTACAGAAGTGGTTGGGTCTGAGAGAGAGATACCATGTGAACTTGCTTTATTAGCAATGGGGTTTGTACACCCTCAACATGAAGGTTTACTCAGCCAGTTAGAAATCGATCTTGATGAAAGAGGAAATGTAAAGGCTACAGAGGAATTGTACCAGACTAATATAGCTAAAGTGTTTGCAGCCGGTGATATGAGAAGGGGGCAATCATTAGTAGTTTGGGCTATTAGTGAGGGACGTGAATGTGCAAGAAAGGTAGATGAGTTCTTAACCGGTAAGCCTTCATTACTTGAGAGTAAAGATGCCAATGTGCTTAGTTTATAAGTGGTATAAATATTCAATTTATAATTAAGCGACATCATCAGTTCGCTATACAGACTTATTAAATATTGAGAATTCAATTGAATGTTTGTGTGATGTAGCGGCGTTATTTACCAAAGTTTCTGCCTGAAAATATTGAAATGAATACCTAAATAAGGGTGCATTTTCGCCATTTTAATTTCTTAGAGGCGCTGCCTGTAGGAGTTTTTAATTGCTCAGCAGGAAATTATAAATGTTGATTTAACAGGTATTTGACAGTATAAAGACATAAATATGGCTCATTAAGCTAGAGTAGTATTGGTTTGAGTATAATAAAATAGTAGCTTTAAAACCCTCTTCCAGTAAGGATTTCAGCTCAAATGCTCCTGTTTTAACATGGCAAAATGAACCTTAGTATGTTTTCGGATTAGGGGATCCTTTTTTTACTTTCGGACAATGCATTTTTCGTTTTATTAACCAACGATATATGTCAACTCAACAGGTTTTTATATTTGATACAACATTAAGAGATGGTGAACAGGTACCCGGCTGCAAACTAAACACAAAAGAAAAGCTGTCTCTTGCGCTGGAACTTGAAAGTCTTGGAGTCGATATAATTGAAGCTGGATTTCCAATTTCAAGCCCCGGTGATTTTGATGCCGTTAACCAGATATCCAGGGTTATAAGGAATACCGTTGTTTGTGGTCTTAGCCGTGCTGTTCAAAAAGATATTGAAATAGCAGGACAGGCACTTCGTTACGCTAAAAGACCGAGGATACATACGGGGATCGGTACTTCAGATTATCATATAAAAAGCAAATTCAATTCAACCAGGGAAGAAATATTACAGCGTGCCATTCAATGTGTAAAGTGGGCTCGTCAATATACAAATGATGTTGAATTTTATGCTGAAGATGCAGGTAGAACAGATAATGAATACCTGGCCAGGGTAATTGAAGCTGTTATCAAGGCAGGTGCAACAACAGTGAATATCCCTGACACAACTGGTTATTGCCTTCCTCACCAGTATGGAGATAAAATAGCTTTTCTGGTAAATAACGTAAGCAATATAGACAGAGCAGTTATTTCCTGTCACTGCCACAACGATTTAGGATTAGCTACAGCAAACTCTATTGCAGGTGTGATTAATGGTGCCCGACAGATAGAGTGTACCATTAATGGATTAGGAGAAAGAGCCGGAAACACTTCTCTTGAAGAAGTTGTTATGGTAATAAAGCAGCATAAGGAATTAGGATTCTTTACCAATATCCAATCACCGGGCTTAAATCCATTAAGTAAAAAGGTGTCAGAGACAATGCGCATGCCTGTGCAACCAAACAAAGCAATTGTTGGGTCAAATGCATTTTCCCATTCATCAGGCATTCACCAGGATGGTTTTTTAAAGAATGCTGAGACCTATGAAATTATTAATCCTGTAGATGTAGGAGCTGAAGAAAGTAAAATTGTACTAACCGCAAGGAGTGGCCGAAGTGCACTTGCTTACCGCTTCCATAAACTTGGCTTTCAATATAACAGGAACGATATAGATGTCTTATACGAGAGCTTTTTAAGAATAGCTGATAAGAAGAAAGAAGTTACAGAGGAAGATCTTATGCAACTGGCTAAAGAGCATCAGAGTGATGTAGCAAAGGTTGCCTGATCGTGGAATAAACCGGCGAGAGAAAATGAATAAAAATATAGCAGTCATATTAGGCGATGGCATTGGTCCGGAAGTGACAAAACAGTCAATTAAAGTGTTGGATAGTATTGCTGTGCAATTTGGACACCAGTTTAATTATTCTTATGCTTTAATGGGTGCTGATGCTATTGACAAAACTGGTAGTGCATTGCCCGCGGAAACCATTGATATATGCAGATCCAGTGACGCTATTTTATTCGGAGCTATTGGTCATCCAAAATATGATAATGACCCGACAGCTAAAGTTAGACCTGAACAGGGTTTATTAGAATTAAGAAGATTATTGGGCCTTTATGCAAACATTCGACCGGTGTTAACTTTTCCGAGCCTGCAACATCTTTCACCCCTGAAGCCACAACTTCTGGAAGGAGTTGATTTTGTTGTTTATCGTGAATTGACCGGTGGTATTTATTTCGGCAAAAAAATAGTCAACGAGGATTTTACAGAAGCATCAGATGAATGCGTATATAACAAGAATGAAATTGAACGTATTACACACATGGCTTTTAAGGCGGCTCAGCAGAGGAGGAGAAAATTAACCCTTGTTGACAAAGCAAATGTTCTTGAAACATCCCGCTTATGGAGAAAAGTAGTCCAGGATATTGCGACTACTTATCCTGAAGTTGAAGTGGATTATATGTTTATTGATAATGCTGCTATGCAGATTATTTTATATCCACGTCAATTTGATGTGATCCTCTCAGATAATATGTTTGGTGATATAATCAGTGATGAGGCATCTGTATTAAGTGGCTCACTTGGCATGCTTCCATCTGCTTCAATAGGAACATCTCATGCGCTTTTTGAACCTATTCACGGATCTTATCCGCAGGCAGCAGGCAAAGACATAGCGAATCCATTAGGATCCATTTTCTCAACTGCATTAATGTTAGAATATTTCGGACTGAATGAGGAAGCAGCACGAGTGAGGGCAGCTATAACATGGACCTTAGAGGCAAAGTTTGTAACAAAAGATATTGACCCGGTGAATTATTACTTTACCTCAACTATCGGAGACCTGGTGTCTGATATTGTGAGTAACAAGATTCCGGCTGATATCAATTATTCAAATATTGAATTACGAAAGTCAACACTTATATAATAATAAAACCCTAGGAGCTTTATGTACTATAACGAGAATACCATTGTTTACTACAATGGAGAATACTTAAAAGCCGTAGATGCAAAAGGAAACATTTTCGATCAATCACTGCATTACGGGTACGCTGTATTTGAAGGCATTCGTGCCTATAGAACTGAAACTGGTGTTAAGATCTTTAAGGCAAAGGAACACTTTGAAAGAATGAAGAATTCCTGCGAAGCAGTAGGTATTCCTTATCCCTACAATAATGAAGAACTGACAGCTATCAGTTACGAAGTTCTGAAGAGAAACAATCTGCAGGATGCTTACATCCGCCCCCTGGTGACAACTACTCCTAACATGTCATTGACTAAAGGAAAAGACTCTCAAATACTCATAGCGGTTTGGGAATGGGGTGCTTACCTGGGTGAAAAGTTATTAAAAGTAGCTACCTCTTCTTTCAGGAGAATTACACCTGCATGTTTAAAGGTCGAAGCAAAAGTATCAGGCCACTATGTAAATTCAATCCTGGCTACACAGGAAGCTAAAGACCTAGGCTATGATGAGGCCTTGTTGCTTGATATAAATGGCTTTGTAGCTGAGGGTCCCGGTGCTAACATCTTTATAGAAAAAGATGGAGTATTGTATACTCCACAAACCGGTAGTATCCTCCCGGGAATTACAAGGGCAACGGTAATTGAGCTCTGTAAAGAGCTGGATATTGAAATCATCGAGAAGCAAATTAAACCTGAGGAGGTTTATGCCGCTGATAGTGCATTCTATTGTGGAACAGCTGCTGAAGTAATTGGAATTGAATCTTTAGATAATGTTAGTTTCAAAAAGAAATGGAATGAAACCTTAGGTCATAAAATTCAAAAAGCATATAAAAACCTGGTACTCGATAAAGAATACCAGTCGAAGTTGAATGTAGCATGAGCGAATTAAATAAATACAGTAAGGTCATCACGCAGGATCAAACACAACCTGCCGCACAGGCAATGTTGTATGGCATTGGATTGACAGATGAAGACTTAGCAAAGGCACAGGTAGGAATTGTCAGTATGGGTTATGATGGCAATACGTGTAACATGCATTTAAATGACCTTGCAAAATTGGTGAAGCAAGGTGTATGGGATACTGACCTGGTAGGATTGATTTTCAACACTATTGGTGTCAGTGATGGAATGAGCAACGGAACTGATGGTATGAGATATTCCCTTGTTAGCAGGGACGTTATTGCTGATTCTATTGAAACCGTGTGTGGAGCCCAGTACTATGATGCACTCATTGCTTTACCTGGTTGTGATAAGAATATGCCTGGTTCTATTATCGCCATGGGCAGATTGAACCGCCCGTCGATAATGGTATATGGTGGTACTATTGCACCCGGGCATTACAATGGACAAGACCTGAATATTGTTTCTGCATTTGAAGCATTAGGCCAAAAAATAGCAGGTAAATTAAGTGAAGAAGATTTCAAGTGTATCGTTAAGGGTTCATGTCCCGGTGCAGGTGCCTGTGGCGGTATGTATACCGCTAATACGATGGCTTCAGCGATTGAAGCTCTTGGTATGAGTCTCCCATACTCTTCGTCGAATCCTGCTATAAGCGAGGATAAAAAAGAAGAGTGCCTGTCTGCAGGAAAAGCCATTATGAACCTCCTGGAGAAGGATATTAAACCTAAGGACATAATGACCAGGAAAGCATTTGAAAATGCTATGGTTATTGTGATTGTTTTAGGAGGTTCTACCAATGCAGTTCTTCACCTGATTGCCATGGCAAGAAGTGTGGATATAGATCTTACACAAGATGACTTCCAGGCTATTAGTAATAAGATCCCTGTACTAGCAGATTTTAAGCCTAGTGGCAAATACCTGATGCAGGATTTACATCAACATGGAGGCATACCGGCTGTTATGAAATACCTTTTGGGAAAGGGGCTTATTCATGGTGATTGTTTAACAGTAACCGGTAAAACTATTGCAGAAAATCTTCAAGATGTTGCGGGGTTAAACTTTGAAACACAGGATATCATTAAGCCACTTGAAAATCCCCTGAAAGCTACCGGTCACTTGCAGATACTTTACGGTAACCTTGCAGAAGGAGGCAGTGTAGCAAAAATTTCCGGTAAAGAAGGAGAGCGCTTTGAAGGTCCTGCAAGAGTATTTGACGGTGAATCAGAACTTATAAACGGAATTAATAGCGGCAAAATAAAACCGGGAGATGTAGTAGTAATAAGATATGTAGGGCCCAAGGGAGGACCCGGCATGCCCGAAATGCTGAAACCTACTTCTGCAATCATAGGTGCAGGATTGGGAAAATCAGTAGCCCTAATTACCGACGGTCGCTTCAGTGGTGGAACGCATGGCTTTGTTGTAGGCCATATCACTCCCGAAGCTTATGATGGTGGAACAATCGCACTGGTGAAAGATGATGACATAATTGAACTTGATGCGATGAAGAACACTATACAATTGAAAATATCAGAAGAAGAAATAAACCTGAGAAGGTTAGCATGGAAACAACCTAAATTAAAAGCTGAAAAAGGCATTCTTTTTAAATATGCAAAATACGTTAAAACAGCAGCAGAAGGATGTGTCACTGACGAAGACTGAACAAGTCAGCGGGTCAGAAGTTGTAATAAGAGCCTTCATTGAAGAAGGTGTTAAGACAGTGTTTGGATATCCTGGCGGAGCAATCATGCCCATCTATGATGCTCTCTATGACCATATGGATACACTCGAACACATCCTCGTTCGTCATGAACAGGGCTCTATACATGCTGCACAAGGTTATGCTAGAGCCTCCGGAAAAACCGGTGTTGTATTCGCTACCAGTGGACCAGGAGCAACTAACCTGGTAACCGGTCTTGCCGATGCACTAATAGATAGTACACCGCTGGTCTGCATAACAGGACAGGTATTCGCACATTTATTAGGAACCGATGCTTTCCAGGAAACTGATATTGTAAATATCACCAGTCCTATCACAAAGTGGAACTACCAGGTAACAGACGCCAGTGAAATATCTGCAGTGTTGGCAAAAGCTTTTTTCATTGCCAGGACAGGTCGACCAGGACCGGTACTGATTGATATTACAAAGAATGCACAAATTCAGAAGGTAGAATATAACGGTTATAAAAAGTGTGAATTCATCCGGAGCTATCGTCCTAAGCCGTTTATACGTACAGAATATATTCAGGAAGCAGCACAGCTTATCAATGAAGCAAAAAAACCCTTAGTAGTTTTTGGACAAGGAATCATACTGGGAAAAGCTGAAGAAGAATTTAAAAAATTCATTGAGAAAGGAGGCTTACCAGCAGCATCAACTATCCTTGGTCTCAGCGCATTATCAACTGATCATCCGCAGCATGTTGGAATGCTTGGTATGCATGGCAATTATGCACCGAATGTGCTTACCAATGAATGTGATGTATTGATTGCAGTTGGCATGCGTTTCGATGACCGGGTCACCGGCAGGTTAGATAAGTATGCTAAACAAGCTAAGATCATCCATCTTGATATTGACCCAGCTGAAATTGACAAAAATGTCAAGGTTAATGTACCCGTTTGGGGTGATTGTAAAGAAACCTTGCCTTTATTAACCTCCTTACTTCAGCAAAAAGCTTATCCTGAATGGTTTCAGAAGTTTGAAGAGCTAAAGGGAGATGAAATAACTGAATGTATCTTTAATGAACTAAACCCTGTGGGAGAAGAAATCTCCATGGGTGAAGTGATCAAAGTGTTGAATGAATTAACCAACGGAGATGCAATCCTTGTGACCGACGTTGGTCAGCATCAAATGGTTACTTGTCGCTATGGTAAGTTTAACCGCAGCCGTAGCAATATTACTTCAGGTGGCTTAGGTACCATGGGATTTGGTCTGCCTGCAGCTATTGGGGCTAAATTCGGTGCTCCCGATCGAACTGTAGTTGCTATTGTTGGTGATGGTGGTATCCAAATGACTATACAGGAATTAGGAACCATAATGCAATCAGGCATTGATGTGAAAATCCTGGTATTGAATAATCATTTCCTTGGGATGGTGCGCCAGTGGCAACAATTATTTCATGATAAAAGATACTCTTTCGTAAACATTGACAGCCCTGACTATGTTGTGGTAGCAAAAGGATATAATATTCCCGGAAAATCTATCTCAAAAAGAGAGGATATTAAGGGTGCTTTGGAGGAGTTTTTAAATAGCAAAGGCGCTTATTTACTTGAAATAAAAGTAGGCAAAGAGAATAACGTATTTCCAATGGTAGAAGCAGGAACAAGTGTTTCTGAAATCAGGTTAAAATAGTCGTATGCACAAACAAGAATTTACAATCACCGTTTATACTGAGAACCATATCGGTTTATTGAACCGTATTGCAATTATTTTCTCCAGGAGAAAGATTAACATCGATAGTATAAACTCCTCTCCTTCCGAAGCGGAAGGTATTTATCGTTTTACTATTGTAATTACCGAAACAGAAGAAGTAGTCAGGAAATTAGCACGTCAGATTGAAAAACAAGTTGAAGTGCTTAAGGTTTATCATAATACCGAAAACGAGATTGTATGGCAGGAGCTGGCACTCTATAAGGTACCCACCGACCAGATTGCAGAAAAGGTACAAGTAGAACGTCTGTTAAGAGAATTTGGTGCGAGGGCTGTAGTGATCCGGAAAGACTATACCATTTTTGAAACCACCGGCCATAGGGAAGAAACTGATAAACTGGTGAAAGTACTGGAGCCTTATGGATTGATAGAGTTTGTGAGGAGTGCACGGGTAGCAATTATAAAAGCCAGCAGTGGTTTCCACGAAAAATTAAAGAAATACGAACAATTAGATCCGGGTATTGAAATGATTCCAAACGAATACCTAAATCGCAATGAAGAGGTATTTACGATGTAAGTAATAATTCTAAAACAGACTCTCATATATATTCAAACAAACACTATTAAATAAACACAATGGCAAAGTTAAACTTCGGGGGTGTTGAAGAAAATGTGGTTACCAGGGAAGAGTTCCCCTTATCAAAGGCGCAACAAGTATTAAACAAAGAAGTAGTTGCAGTAATTGGCTATGGAGTACAAGGTCCTGGCCAGGCATTAAATCAGAAAGACAATGGTATTAATGTAATCGTTGGTCAGCGGAAGAATTCAAAATCATGGGACAAGGCAATCCAGGATGGTTTTGTTCCCGGTGAAACTTTGTTCGAGATCGAAGAAGCAGCTGAAAGAGGTACCATTATTTGTTACTTGTTAAGCGATGCGGCTCAAATTGCAATGTGGCCCACTATCAAAAAACATCTGACTCCGGGTAAAGCACTTTACTTTTCTCATGGATTTGGTATTACCTACAATGACCAAACAGCTATTGTTCCACCTGCTGATGTTGATGTTATCTTAGTAGCCCCGAAAGGATCAGGAACTTCTTTGCGTAGAATGTTTTTGCAAGGCCGTGGGTTGAATAGCAGTTATGCCATTTACCAGGACGCCACCGGTCGCGCATTCGATAGAGTTATAGCTCTCGGAATTGCTGTTGGTAGTGGATATTTGTTTGAAACTGACTTCAGGAAAGAAGTATATAGTGACCTGACTGGTGAGAGAGGAACATTGATGGGAGCCATACAAGGCATCTTTGCTGCTCAATATGAAGTGTTACGTTCAAAAGGCCATACGCCATCAGAAGCTTTTAATGAGACCGTTGAAGAACTGACGCAGTCCTTAATGCCATTGGTTGCAGAAAATGGAATGGACTGGATGTATGCAAACTGCTCAACAACCGCTCAACGTGGAGCACTTGATTGGTGGAAAAAATTCCGTGATGCTACCTTACCTGTGTTCAATGATTTATATGAGAGTGTAGCAACGGGTAAAGAAGCTGCTAAATCAATTGAAAGCAACAGTAAACCGGATTACAGGAAAGGGCTTGAAGAGGAACTAAAAGAATTAAGAGAAAGCGAATTATGGCAAGCAGGAAAGACAGTGAGAGGCTTACGTCCTGAAAACCAGGCACCGGCACAACAAGATACTAATGGGAAAAACAGGTTCGCGAAAGTGAAGTTTTCGTCTACTCTTTATCACGATTAAGGTAGACCATTATTCAAGGTTCCAGGACAAATACCCTTAAGATACTTCAAGGTCTTCTTTAAAGAAGACCTTTGTAGATTTTAGAAGTAACACCCTCGGGTAATTCACGCAGTAACTAAGGAGTTTGCATGGAGTTACCATGGAGTTTGTCCATGCAAACTCCATGGCAACTCCATACATAAGCCATGCAAAACCCGGAGAGTTCTGTAATATTTACTTAAATGAATTATTCAATGGCTATGAGTTAACCAGATATCTGTAACTTGAGCTTAACCAAACTGAATGTCCTTCATACAATGTCAAATAGATCGTCAGACATACTATTTCAATTAATCCGGTCTCTGGAAAAAGCAGAGAAAAGGCATTTTAAGCTCTATATCAAAAGAAGTTCTTCCAATGAGAATCTGAAGATCATTAAGCTTTTTGATGCACTGGATAAAATGAAAGAGTACGATGAAAGCTTATTAAAAAAAGATCCAAACTTCTCCAAACAACTTTCCAACTTAAAGGCTCACTTATACAAGCAATTACTTTCAAGCCTCCGGTTACTTAAAAGTACTGACAGCCTCGATATCCAGCTGAACGAGCAGTACGATTTTGCCCATATACTTTATAAGAAAGGGCTTTTCAATCAAAGCCTTCGCATTATAGAAAAAGCAAAGGAAGTTGCCCGCGCTTACCAGAAGTATGGTTTTCTTCCACAGCTTATCACATTGGAAAAGAAAATTGAATCTTTACACATAACCAGGAGTATTCAGAATAAGGCTGATCTACTCTCAGAAGAAGCGATTGTTGTAAGTACCCATATTGATATGGTAGCCAGGCTTTCCAACCTTGCATTGCAACTATATGGCTGGTACATCAGGAACGGACATGCACGGAATGAAGATGACGAGCAGGGTGTTAAACAGTTTCTCAAGGAAAATTTACCTCCAAATGCATGGGAACAAAAAGGCTTTTATGAGCAACTGTATTTATACCAGAGTTACAGCTGGTATGGATTCATCCGGCAGAACTTCTTGCAATATTATAAGTACTCTCAAAAGTGGGTAAACCTTTATCATGATGACCCATTGATGAAAAGGGTTGAAACAGGTCACTATATTAAGGGACTTCACAATTTATTAAATGCTCACTTCGACCTGCGTAATGATCCCAGGTTTGATGAGACACTGCGTGAATTTGAAGCGTTTGCAGCCACAGAAAGAGTACAGGATAATGAAAACTTCCGGATCCAGGCATTTGTTTATTTGAGCCAGGCTAAGATCAACAGGCATTTTATGCGCGGCACCTTCAAGGAAGGGCTGGCATTGATACCAGATCTCCTGCAAAAACTTGAGGAATATTCGCTGTTTATCGACCGCCATAGAGTATTGGTGTTTAACTATAAAATTGCTGTTCTATATTTCGGAAGCGGCGATTACTCTAAATGTATTGATTACATCCAAAACATCATTCATGATCAAACCGACCTCCGCTATGATCTACAATGTTATGCAAGGGTAGTTCACCTTATGGCTCACTATGAGCTTGGCAACTATGACATCATGGATTATCTTACCCGGTCGGTATATCGGTTCATGGCAAAAATGCAGAACCTTACTGTTATTGAGGAAGAGATGTTTAAATTCCTCAGACAGTCTTTCTCTATTTCAAGATTTGAATTGAAAAGACAATTCGAAGCTTTCCTTGCTCAGGTGAAAGAACACGAAGGCAGCCGGTTTGAAACCCGCTCATTTGCTTACCTTGATGTAATATCATGGATAGAAAGTAAAGTAAACAATAAGTCCATGGCTGAAATCATTGGAGATAAATACCGCGAAAGACTTGCCAGGAGAAACAAGTCGTTAATTACTGTGGGTTCACCGGTTCTCAAGTTGAAAGCATCGTAAATCTTTTTTGCTGCTAACCTTTTTCATTTTCATTATACTGCAGATAGTACTTTAGCACCCTGGAAATTTTGTTCACATGGAGGTAAAGATTGAAGGTTCATGGAAAGAACTGCTTAAAGAAGAGTTCCGCAAACCCTATTTTAAACAAATCGTTGACCATATAAAGACTGAAAAGCAGCAGGCGAAAATCATTTACCCACCAGGTCCATTAATCTTTAATGCTTTTGAAAAGACACCCTTCCCCGTGGTGAAAGTAGTTATCATTGGACAGGATCCGTATCACGGACCAAGGCAGGCAATGGGTTTAAGTTTTTCCGTACCCAATGGTATTGCAGAACCTCCATCTCTCCGGAATATATTTAAAGAACTTCATGATGATACTGGTGTACCAATTCCTAACAGTGGCAATTTGACGAGTTGGGCTGAACAAGGAGTAATGCTATTAAATGCTTCCTTAACTGTGCGGGCAAATGAGCCTATGAGTCATTCAAGAATTGGATGGGATATTTTTACTAATAAGGTGATAGAAACAATCTCCAATCTGAAAGAAGGTGTTGTCTTTTTGTTATGGGGGAAATTTGCACAAGACAAAAAAGATCTGATAAATACAAGTAAGCATCTTGTTTTAAAAGCGGCTCATCCTTCTCCTCTTTCTGCGAGCAATGGCTTCTTTGGTTGCAGACACTTTTCAAAAACAAATCAATACCTTGTTAGCCGTGGTTCGGACCCGATCAATTGGGCTCTTTAAGCATGGTTCTCTGCTACGCAGTATGAAATGCCGCAACATGTCTTATGTAAACAATTAACGAATGAAATGGATTAAAGAAATATTGGGAAGAGTATTTGCCTTGTGGGCAGCCATTGTTTTTAGTGTCTCTATGTTATTTATAGTGTTACCACTATGGATACTTGGGTTAGTAAAAGAACCACAAAGAACTAAATACATGTTCTTTTTCTATCGCGCATGGATGACAGTTTTCTTTGTGCTTACAGGTGTTAGAAGAAAAATTGTAGGTAGAAAATATTTTCAAAAAGGAAAGACATACGTGGTAGTCAGTAATCACCGGTCGTTATTAGATCCTCCTCTATCAAGTCCTGCTATACCAACTGCCAACAAGACTATTGCAAAAATAGAAATGGCAAAAATTCCCATATTTAATGTGATTTATAGAGGAGGAAGTGTTTTAGTTGATCGAAAGAACGAAGAAAGCAGGAGAAGAAGTTATAATCAAATGAAGGAAGTTCTTCGGCTGGGATTACACATGTGTATTTACCCGGAAGGCACCCGTAATAAAACTAATCAGCCTTTACAGAAATTTCATGATGGAGCTTTTAAATTGGCAACTGAAACAGGAAAATCTATAATTCCTTCTTTAATTTTTAATACTGAAAAAGTACTGCCGAGAAAAACTTTCTTTTTTTGGCCGGCAAAAGTTGAAATGCATTTTCTACCTCCGATTGCATCTGTAAATAAAACCGTAAAAGATCTGAAACAGGAAGTTTATGATGTAATGTTTGCTTACTATACAAACCATCAATAGTTGTAAAAATACCTTGTCCTGTTAACCTTAAGATCCTGGAGAATGGAAGCTTTCGGGTTAATAGTGATATTAAAAGATCTGAAATTTCCAATTGGAGTTACATTAATTGACATTTGCCAGCAATGCATATCACGGTTGATGGACATGGTAAACATTGTCAATTGCTTTGTCTTTAAATCAAAGTAACCGTTTGTAGCGAAAACCCATTTCGGTGTTAAACTAAAGCTGTTGCTGAAAGAAGCATTTGATGTCAACTCATTAATAAAATGCTTAAAGGTAGAATCAGGTCGTCTATATAACGCGAGAGAAAAAGAAAGATTAACCGACCACGGTATATTAAAGTCTACGAATTCAGCAGGATTGCGGTGCATATACTCAACAAGCGTTTGTTGATCAGCAAGCACAGAAGGTTCATTTACTTTCCTGGCTTGTTCTCCTGCTGTAGACTTACTAGGATCCCTGGGTTTACTTTGGAAATTTGTAGACATTGCAACACTCAGCGAACGAATCGACCCTAAACTGAAACCATCTTCCCAAACATACTTATTTATATCGCCGTAAGGACCCATCTGGTAAGGATCAAGAAGGGCCTGTGCTGTGAGACTAATCTTTTCAAACAGCGTAGAACGCAAATACAGGTTAAAGGGTAATAGCTTTAGTGAATCGCTTAAAAAGTTATAACCACTATTAAAACCAAAACCATCAATTAGCCGGATCTTTTTGATAGCAGCTTGTCCTGTATCCTTTTTGGATCGCCACTTCATCTCAAGATTGTTGTCGACAGCAAAGTTCATTCCCCCAAATCGTCCATAGCCATATCCAGGAAACAAGTTGTTCTGGAGTTGTGGAAATACTTGTTTATTGCCCATCGAGTCCACCTGTATAACATCATAATACCTGCTGGACATGTTAGGCGTATAAGACATTCCGAATGTGGGCCTGATAACATGCCTTATTGCCTGGACCCTGGAGTTCTTGAAACGAAAAGTTCCAAAAATGTTTGTATTAAACCCAACTCCGAAATTCATGTGCCTGTCAATAAATAAGCCCTTTGAGTTACTCACTGTATCGGGCCTTTGTTTTATTGGATTATACCTGCGGACCAGGCGATTAGTAGACCATGATTCTTCATAAGAAATAGAGGGAGATAAGAACAGGCTTCCTGCTATGGGTGGTAACTGTAAACTAATCGGAAAAGAATGCCGCGCACCCCATTGAAGCGTATCTAAAAGTTTGCTATACTGAACGTGGCCGGTATCGTAAAAAGATAATAGGTTTCTTGCAACTCCAGAATAACCTACACCGACTTTCTCATACCACTTTGGTGCACCTACTAAGTCTTTACGCTGAAACGGATATAAAGTTGTCACAGTAAAGCTCCCATCAGGTATTGTCAGGTTTACCAGGTGAGAAGCATTGTTTTGGTTATGATTCGCACTTAGCTGAAGGCTATACGGCTTTCCCTGCCATTGTTTACTATAGCTGATGGTGGAGAATAATTGGTTTTGTACATTCCTCAATGCATTATTAGGAATTAACTGGTTAAACCTTGTTGATCCGGCGTTCACACTCGCCATAAAAGACGTTCCCGGGTGTGCCTTGGGATCCACAGAATGATTCCAGTTAATAGAGAAAGTCTTAGTTAAATTATAATCAGGATCACCCTTAAAAGCAATTTTTGTGTGTTGTAATGCAAGGTTGAATGATCCATTATAGCGATACCGTTTACGGTAGGTGGGAGTGATATTCGCAGTCCAACCTCCATAAGAATACAGATTACCACGTACAGTCACATCAAGATATTCATTCAAAACGTGGTAATAACCTAATCCCTCAAGACCTAAACCAAATTGCTCATTTGCAGTGAACTGGGGAGGCAGTAACCCCGAATGCCTTCCCTGGCTCAATGGATATATACCAAAGGGCAGGTAAATTGGAATGGGTACTCCTTCAAACTCCGGGTGTGTTGGACCAGAAACAGCTAATTTGTTGTTGATTATTTTTAGCCTATTAGATTTAAATGCAAAATGTGGGTCGTCCAGGTTACAGGTTGTATAGTACCCTTCTTTAACAAATAGGGTATTCGCATTTATCTTCTTTGCTGTAGTTGCTTTAATAAAAAGTTCACCTTCCTGTGTATAGGTGTTCCTGGTTAAGCCTTTTTGAGTTTTAAAATTAAACAGCAGGGAATCGCTCTGGAACTTTTGTTCTCCTTGTTGAAACTCGGCCCGTGTTACCATTGTTCCAATGGAATCTTTTTCCCCTTTCGCAGTTAGAATATTTGTTTGTTGATTGAGTAATATTTGAGGAGCTCGCAATTGTATATCCTTATATGTAGTTTGTGTTTTACCATACAAAAGGAATAATTGATCTTTTACAAGCAGAACGGCACTATCTTCTGCTTCATATTCCACCGGCGCGTCCAGTGTATCCTTTGATAGTTTAATTGAAAACGTATCAATTTTTTGAATTACAGAATCACGACGCGGGATTGTATCTAATGCGGTACTATCAGGAGAAAGAGGTTGTAAGGACGAAACTTTGTTATTAATTTTCTGTTCTCTTAAAGTGGGTAACCTACTTTTTGCGGAATCAGCAGCCTTTCTATTGGGTATTGTATCTGATGTTAAAGTGCTGTAAAATTGTGATAAGCTACTATGGTGTGCACCAACATTTGTCGTTATGGCAATGCTAAATAGTATTGCAAAGGCGTATAAGCAGTTTTTTTTTAAATTAAATTGCAGCCCCGACATAAGGTGTAAACAAAAGTAATCGTTTGCGCCTTAAACAATTTGTGAAGATTACTAAACCTGATAATAAAATCTGATATGCTGAAAAAAACGTCCTTCCTTCTTTCTTTTATTTCCTTATCAGTTATCCTTACTTCTTTCAAACCAGCTGAAAAGCTGCCCGTACTTAAAACAATTATAATCGATGCAGGTCATGGATTAGTACCGGGTGGAGGCCATAATGGTGCAAAAGGTACCTACTCCTATGAAGATGATATATGCCTCGCAGTGTCGAAGAAATTAGTGAGAATGATCAGCGAACAATTTCCAGACATAAAAATCATTGAGACCCGACCAACTGAAAATATTGTTGATCTCAGGGAAAGAGCCAATATAGCTAACCGGAATCGCGGAGACTTATTTATTTCAATTCACGTTAATGCCATGCCTCCTATTAAACACAGGCAATTTGTTGGCAACAGGACAGAGGTTTATTACACAGGAAAGGGCAAACGGAAGAAAAGGCATACAAGGAAAATTCCACAGTACCACTATTATGAAACTCCTGATGTTTCTGAAAAAGGTACACAAACCTATATTTGGGGAGCTCACAAAGCCGAGGACAAAGAGATAGCAATTCGTGAAAATGCTCCTATGTTAGCTGAAGAAAACTACCAGGAGAAATACGGAGATGTAGACCCGAACTCACCTGAATTCATCGCTTTATCACTAGCTAAAACAAAACAATTTACTATCAGGAGTTCTACACTTGCCGGGATGGTGGAAGATGAATTTGCCAAAATCGGACGAATCAGTGGAGGTAAACATCAAAGACAGGTTGGTATTTGGGTGCTGCAGGCTACTGCTATGCCAAGTGTGCTTGTCGAAACGGGTTTTATTACAAATCCTGATGAAGAAAGATATCTGAATAGTGATAATGGACAGGAGGAAATTGCCTCTTGTGTTACAAATGCCGTTAAACAATACATTGGTTGGCTGGAAAAAAGACAAATAAAGGTTACTCATAATACTCCTGGAAAGCCATCTGACAATACCAGTCCAAGCTCCTATTCATTTCTATCGGCCATCGAACAACAGGAAAAACAAAACAGGCAGGGTAAATAATATCTTCCGGTGGTACGATTTTTTTAACCTTCTTACATCGCAGTGTCTGAAAGGTTGGGGATTTATTAGTTATTTTGACACTTGAAAGGTAATTTACCAGTAGTAAATAAAAGGATTCATGAAACTTACCAATGAAACCAAGGTAGGCTTACTTGCGATCGTTGCAATAATAGGTTTAGTAGTTGGCTTTAACTTTTTAAAGGGACAAAGTGTTTTCTCAAAACCTCCTGCACTCTATGCAAAGTTTTCTAATGTTGGTTCTTTAGAGAAATCAAACCCTGTTAAAATCAATGGTCTCCCTGTCGGCACTGTTTATAATGTGTTCCCGGCAGATAAAGAGGTTAATGCTGTAATTGTTGAATTGAGACTTACCAAGGATGTCAATATTCCGAAGAATTCCATTGCGTTCATAGATGCTTCCATTCTTGGTTCTGCATTTATAAATGTAGAAAAAGGTAACTCCAACGTTTATTATCGCCCGGGAGATACAATATCTACCCGTTTAGATAAAGGATTAATAGGTAACATCCAATCGCAGGTGGCACCTACGATTGCTAAAGTAAACCAAACACTGGATTCTCTTAAATTGAGCATCGGTGCTTTAAATGATATCCTCGACCCGCATACCAAAAATAATTTAAGAACTATTATTAGCAACCTCACTCTTTCTTCAGCAGAACTATCCCAGTTACTTAATGGTCAAACCGGTGCTCTTGCAAATTCATTAGGCAATATCAATACTGTAACGGGCAACCTGGCCAGGAATAATGATGCTATAACCAGTTCAATTCGAAATGTTGAAGTCACTACTTCGCACCTCGCAAATGCTAACATCCAGGGCGCTGTGGCTGCTTTACAATCAACAATAAATGAATTAAAGGGTACCATAAGCAACTTTAATTCTAACAAGGGAACACTTGGTTTATTAATGAATGATCACGAAATGTATGACCGTTTGAATGCAGTCTCAAATAGACTAAACTCCACGGCACTAAGTGCAGAGATTCTGCTGGATGATATCAGGGTACACCCGAAACGGTACGTTAATATTTCAGTATTTGGAAGTAAGAATAAATCTGAGCCGTTAACTTCACCCGCAATAAAGGACTCTGTCCCGGGTACCAAATAATGGTTAAAAAGCTACTCTTATTTGTTTTCCTAAGCATTCTCACCTCGCAATTATATGCCCAGGTACAGGCAGGAGACTCCATCCAGATTGTACAGATTTTGGCTGCACGAAAACTTATGTATCAAAAGCTCAATGATACTACAGAATTGCAAATTCTTGCAGGAGGCGTCAGGGTAAAGCAAGGAACGACTTACTTTTCCTGTGACAGTTGCGTCATCAATAACTCGGCCCATTTATTTGAAGCATTTGGTCATGTTTATATCAATGACAGTGACACTACGAAAATCTGGTCGAACAACCTCAAGTACCTGACAGATAAACGAATGGCATACCTGGAAGGAAATGTAAAACTTTCCGATGGGCATGCCACCCTGACAACAAAGAACCTGGAATATGATGTGGCTAATAAAATAGGAACCTATACCAATGGTGGTAAGGTTGTAAATAAAAAGACGGTACTAACCAGCAAGGAGGGCACTTACTACACAGATGTTCGTGATTTTTATTTTCGTCAACAGGTTGTTCTTAAAGATCCCGGTTATACTTTAAAAGCTGACTCTCTCATTTACAACACCCAAAGTCAAATGGCCAGCTTCATATCAGAAACTTACATTAAAGACAGCAGTGGTCGTGTTATAAGAACTAAAGAAGGATTTTATGATCTTGCTTCAGGCCGTTCACAGTTTACACAACGAACAACTATCCAGGATAAATCTTTATTTGTAGCGGGTGATCGAATCGCCAGTGATGATTCCTCAGGAATCATTCAAATCGAAGGCCGTGGAGTGATGATCGATACAGCACGAGGTACCAACCTGTTGGCCAATAGAATATTTGTAAATAAAAAGACAGATGCTTTACTGGCAACTCAGCGCCCTTTGATGATTATAAAACAAGGGAATGATTCGTTCTATGTTGCTGCAGACACCCTGTTTTCAGCCCGCTTGAGCGACTTAATAAGGGATACGTCAAAAGCTGTAAAAAAGAAGAGTCTAAAATCTGACAGTACTGATAGGTATCTTGAAGCTTACCGCCATGTGAGAGTGTTTTCAGATTCGATCCAAACTGTAAGCGATAGCCTTTTTTATTCCTTCAAAGATTCCGTTTTCCGGCTATTTCAGCATCCTGTTGTATGGAGTAAACAAAGCCAGATTACCGGGGATACTATTTTCCTTTATACAAAAAACAAGAAAGCAGATAAAATCAGGATTCCGGCAAACAGTTTTCTTATCACTGAAGTAAAACCGGGAGTTTACAACCAGATAAAATCCTCAAGGATGGATGGCTTTTTTAAAGAAGGCAGTATTGATTCGGTTATTGCAAGAGGTTTTGCAGAATCTATTTATTTTCTACAGGATAAGGACAGTGCGTTCACGAGCGTCAATAAAACTAATAGTGACCTGATAAACATCTTTTTTCAAAAAGGAGAGTTATACAAAGTAGTATTAGTAAGTGCCGTCAAAGGAGTCCTGTCTCCTATTTCCCATACGGATCCTGCAGCAATGAAACTGGAAAACTTCGAATGGCTGGAAAAACGAAGACCAAAAACCAAATACGAGTTATTTGAATAATGCTTCCATTAAAAGGTAAACCAGTGCGCCGGCAAAATATCCTGCGAGGGCAATCCAGCTAATCCGCCTCAGGTACCAGCTAAAGCTAATCTTTTCAATTCCCATGGCGGCAACCCCTGCTGCTGAACCTATGATTAATGCACTGCCGCCTGTCCCGGTGCAATAGGCAAGAAATTCCCAGAAGTAATGATCTTTTGGATATTGGTTAAGATCATACATGCCCATTGCAGCAGCTACTAACGGAACATTGTCCACAATTGAAGACAGCAAGCCTATTGCAATCACAATGACATTGGTATTCTTCAGATGAGTATCCAATCCAACTGCCATAGAGTGCAATTGACCCATAGATTCCAGGGCACCAATGGCCAGGAGGATACCAAGAAAAAAGAGAATGCTGGGTGTATCAATCCTTTGAAGTATATGGGCTACGGTATATTGCTTTCGTACTTCACCGTTACCCCTGTACAAAATTTCTACAACAATCCATAGTGTGCCTAAGGCTAACATCATGGCCATAACCGGGGGCAAATGAGTAACTGTTTTAAATACCGGCACAAGCAGTAATGCTCCAATACCACAGAAGAATACAATATTCCTTTGAAAACCGGTTAAATCTGCTGGCTGTTGTTCCACTGGCTTCTGGTTAGGTTTAATTTCACCTTTAAGGAACATTTGGAGAATCAGGATTGGTACCAACAAACAAATGAAGCTGGGAACTATTAATTCCACAATTATTTTGGTAGCTGTGATTCTGCCTCCAATCCATAACATAGTCGTTGTCACATCACCAATAGGTGAAAAAGCCCCTCCCGCATTAGCAGCAATAATTATTAGTCCAACAAACATCAGTCTGTCCTCCTTTTCCGACACCAATTTTCTTGCAAGGGACACCATTACTATGGTTGTAGTAAGATTATCAAGTACGGCAGATAAGAAGAAACTTATTAATCCAAGAATCCAGATCAGCTTTCTTTTACTTTTAGTAGTAATTCGCTTTGTGATGATACTAAATCCATTGTGAGCATCAATTAATTCGACTATTGTCATAGCTCCCAATAAGAAGAAAAGTATCTGGGAAATATCACCGAGGTGCCTGGAAAGACTCTCAACAATGTTTTCCTTACCTGGTTCGGAAATGATGTAAAAGGTCCAACATAATACTCCTCCAATCAGGGCCGTTGCTGCCTTATTTATTTTAATACTATTTTCAAGAGCAATAAACAGGTAAGCAATAATGAATAGAGCCAGTACTACGATTGCCATGCGTTAGTAATTGTTTTACTCCTGGTTTACAATTTTCATTAACCCAGTTCGTTTCCGATGCAAATAAAGAGCATATGAAGAAGATTGCGATTATTCCAGCTTTTCTTTTTATCGCTGTATTATGGAGTCTTAACGTAAATAGTCAATCATACAGGACAGCTGCCGGTATACGCATCAGCAGTCAACAACCGGCTGTGAATAATTCTATTACTCTCAAACATTTTTTTAATGAGAGTCTCGCTATTGAGGGTTTATTATCCTTCGGAGACCCTGTTGCATTAGGGGCTCTCCTGGAAAAAAATCGTCCCATAGGTCCAAACGGGTTAAATTGGTTTTGGGGAGCCGGAGCTTATTTTGCATTCGGTGGTCCCCGAAATGGTGGTTTGCAAGGTGCTTTGGGGTTTGATTATAGAATACCTAACCTACCCCTGAATATATCTGTTGATTGGAAACCGGAACTAAATCTTGCTGAACAATTCAGCTTTGAACCGGCTGCAGTCGCTGTTAGCGCCCGCTTTGTCTTTAATTGAACTGCCTGATTGCGGCTTTCGTCGGAATTTTCAAATAATCTTTGTTATATTTTTGCGTCTTTCTGCAGCATTTTCTCTTATTTTAGGCTCTTTATACTAATGAATTGAATGCTGAAAAGAGAAAGACAGGCTTTTATCCTGCACCAGGTAAACCTTCACAATAAGGTTCTATCTGCCGATTTAAGCCAGTTAATAAATGTTTCAGACGATACCATCAGGCGAGACCTGCAGGAATTGGCGGAAGCTAATAAGATTATTAAGGTACACGGAGGAGCACTTTCGTCCTCATTTAATAACCATTATACTGCCTCCCATCCAATTTATTCTTCCAAAGAGAAACAGGCCATAGCAAAAAAAGCAGTATCGTTGATAAAGAATGGGATGTTTGTTTTAACCGGTGGCGGCACTACAATCATTGAAGTAGCACGTGCTTTACCGGTTGACTTACATGCAACTTTTATTTCAGGAAGTATACCTGCAATATTCGAATACATGAATCATCCCACTATTGATGTCATTGTTATTGGTGATAAGTTATCAAAGAATTCAAAACTGACTGCCGGTATGGAAGCCATATCACAGATCAAACAAATCAATGCTGATTTTTTTCTAATGGGTATAAACGGCATTGATATTATCAATGGTGTTTCTGATAATGATTGGGAGATCGTACAAGTGAAAAAAGCAATGATGCGGTCTGCGAAGAAAACGGTTTGTCTCACTATTTCAGAAAAATTAAATACAGTTCAGCCCATACAACTATGCGAGACTAACAAGATTGACATCCTAATTACTGAATTGCCACCAGGTGATCCCTTGCTTCAGCCCTATGCCGAAGCAGGGATAAAGGTTTTATAAGATCCAATGTTCATAAAAACCAAACAAGTACACAAATTCAATTAAAAGTAAATCGATTGACATGAGAAAAATGCGCTGCTATTATGTCCTGGTTTTAGGATTAATGCTCTTGTGCTTTTCCGGCTATGCACAGGAAAGAACTATTACGGGCCGGGTTACGAACTCTGTAGATAATGCCCCTTTAGTTGGAGTGACTGTAACTGTAAAAGGTACCAACCGTGCAACCCAGACCAATGCAAATGGTACTTACTCCATCGATGCTGCAGTAGGTCAAACACTCCAGTTTTCATTTGTGGGTTTTGCAACTACAGAAGTTCCGGTTACAAATGCCGGTGCAATAAATATTGCACTAAGGTCACAGGAAGCTTCAATGAATGAAGTGGTTGTAACTGCCCTGGGTATTAAGAGGGAAAGAAAAGCATTAGGTTATTCCGTTACGGACCTGAATGCGCAGGAATTGATGAAAAATAAAAATACTAATGTTGTTAACTCCTTAGTAGGTAAAGTTCCCGGAGTAAACGTTACACAATTCAGCGGTGCACCGGGTGCCGGAGCATCGATAACTATCCGCGGAGGTAATTCCACCTCAGAAGGCAGGCAAAACCAACCGCTATTTGTTGTAGACGGTATTATTTACGATAACTCAACTGCTGTCACCGGTAATACAGGTACAGATGGATTATCCCGCAGTAATACCACTTATTCAAACCGTATCATGGATATCAACCCGGAAGATATCGAAAGTCTTTCAGTTCTGAAAGGAGCTGCAGCTGCTGCGCTGTATGGATCCAGGGCGGCTGATGGTGTTATTATTATTACAACCAAAAAGGGTTCTGAAGGCAAAGTAACTGTAAGTGCTAATAGCAAGATAAGCACATCATGGGCTAATAAGTTACCAGAAGTACAAACTGTATTCGGTCCCGGTAGCATTTCCAGTAATGGGGTAGTGAACACTACTTCATATAATTCATGGGGTCCCAAAATTCCTGCAGACAGCACTATATATAATAATATTGGTAGTTTCTTTCAGCACGGAATTATTTATGATAATAACGTAAACGTATCGGGCGGTTCAAAAAACGGAACATTCTTTTTATCAGGATCTAATTATAAGCAAACTGGTATTGTTCCCGGCACAGCTTATGATAAAACTACTTTCCGTTTTAATGGCGAACAGAAATACGGTCGCCTGACTCTAAATGCGAATGCTGCTTATTCCATAGCCAATACAAATAGAACTTTAACTTCTGCAGGGTTATATGGAAGTGGAGTTGGAAGTATGCAGGAATTGTATAACTGGCCGCAAACTTATGATATACATAATTATTTAAATTCTGATGGAACTCAACACCGGGTATATGCAGGAACTCTTGCCCTCGAAAACGATGTTGATAATCCTTTCTGGATTATTAATCAGGATAAACTAACATCCAAAACCAATCGCTTTACCGGAGGGATAAATGGGAATTTTAAGATTACAAATTGGTGGGATATTACCGGACGTGTTGGTTATGACCAGTATGGTACCAATGACTATACTTTTATATCTCCAGGGTCTGCCCTCAGTCCACTGTATCAGAATGGACGCCTAAGTAAAGACCTCTATGACTATACTTATATCTCAACAACAGCGATGAGTAATTTTCATAAAACCATTGGTGATTTTGATACACACCTGATGCTGGGTACTACTTCTGAAAATACTCAAATATTAAATCAAAACCATTGGGGATATAATTTTAATACCCCTGGTACTTTCAGCTTTAATACAATGCCTGCTGCCAATAAGTTCTTTACAGATGCAACAACCAAAAAGCGTTTGGTTGGTGCTTATGGAGAAATTGGTGCCTCTTATAAAGATCTCATCTATTTAACTGCAACAGGACGTAATGACTGGTCATCCACACTGCCAGTTGAGAACCAGTCCTATTTCTATCCTTCTGTCAGCGGTTCTTTTGTTTTTACACAACTGTTACACAGGAACACTATACTGTCCTTTGGTAAAGTGCGCGCAAGCTGGGCCAGGGTTGGTAAAGATGCCAATGCCTACGCTACAAATACATATGTAAATCCTCCAATCACGATCGGGTCTTTTACAGGAATTGGCAACCAATACTATTCAGGTAATCCTGAATTGATACCTGAAATTCAAAATTCCTGGGAAATTGGAGGTGAGTTTAGATTCTTTAACGGACGTATTGGCCTGGATTATACTTATTATAATAGTGAAACAGAAAATCAAATTGGGCAACCACGTTTAGCTCAATCAGGCGGATTTATTTTCAGCACATTGAATTCTGGTTCTGTATTTAACAAGGGTATGGAAGTCGCTCTTACAGGAAAACCTATCGTACACAAAAATTTCTCCTGGGATGTAATGTTGAATTACTCATACAACAGGGGTAGACTAGGAGCTTTCATTCCTGGTGTAGCTTACTTTTACCCAACCGATGCACAATTTGGAACAATTAAAGCAGCATCCATACCTAATAGTTACTTCCTGGGTATGACCGGTCAACCGTTTTTACATGAAGTTGACTCTAAAGGAGTTGAAATTCCAAATGGACGTTTACAGGTAGATCCGACCACCGGAGTTTATAAACTTAATACCACCAACCCTGTTGTAGGTAACCGCGAACCAGATTTCATCGGTGGGTTTAATAATACTTTCCGTTACAAAATGCTCACCTTATCATTTCTTCTTGACATTCGTAAAGGAGGAGATGTATTTAATGGTACAGAATACTATATGGTCGTAAACGGTTTAAGTAAACAAACTTTGCTGAATGATCGTCAATCAGTAACCGTAACAGGAGTAAACAGCCAAACAGGAGCTGATTTTTCTCAAACATATAATGCAAATCAGTCCTACACAATTGGTAGTACCACTTATTCCGGTGCTTATATGATTTGGAGATATTGGCAGAATTACGCAGCCAACTCTTATAACTTTATTACCCCGGTAAATTGGTTAAAACTCCGCTCCTTGTCATTAACTTATGACTTTTCAGGTATTTTGAAAAATCAACAAATTATTAAAGGTATTTCCGCAACAGCAGTCGGTACCAATTTGTTTACATGGACAAATTACAAAGGAATGGATCCTGAAGTAAGTGCAGCAGGAGGTACAGGTGGTTCTGGTTCTACCGGTATTGATTACTTAGGAGTGCCTGCTGTTTCAACTTTGACTTTCGGAATAAATGTTACGTTTTAACCAACAAAAAAATAATAATGAAAAATATAAAATACATAATAGCAGGCTGCATACTCTTGTTAAGTTCAGCTTCGTGCAAAAAATGGCTGGATGTTAATACTGATCCGGATAATCCAAACAACCAGAGCGTATTAATTCAAAATCGGTTGCCCTGGATTCAACACTTTTACCAGTACACAGCAGGTGTTACTAATTTTCGTACATCATTGCAGGCGGGAGTTTATTATGCTAATACCGGCAATTCCAATACGTTTAGTACAACATGGCAATGCTCATCCGGAAATTCAACAACACCTTATCAAACATGGTTTATTGAAGTCTCTTCCAATGTAGTTGATCTGTATAAGTCTGCCCAAAAGCAAGGCGCTTCTCATTACATGGCTGCTGCTGATGTATTTCATGCATTGGGTTATATGGAAATGCTGGACTTGTATGGTGAAATGCCTTATACCCAGGCAGGAACCGGAAATCCTAGTCCACAACCTGATGACGGCAAAACAATATATAACGGCTGCATGGCAAAATTAAATGAAGCTATCAGCTTATTCAGTCAACCTCAAAATGCAGGATCACCTGCACTTGCTGCCGGTGATTTATGGAATGGCGGAGATGTAAACAAATGGCTGAAACTTTGCTGGGGATTGAAAGCGCGTTATATGCTTAAGTTGTCTAAAAAGGCAGACTTGTATAATGCCGATTCAATTCTATATTGTTTGTCTAAAGGCCCGCAATCTAACGCTGATAATACTGTAGGACCGGGTTTTAACAACAGCACCGTAACCGATTATCTGTATGGGGACCCTGTTGTAACAAACGGCAACTTTGATTATGCAGCGTATGGCAATGCCCAACGTATTTCTCAATTCCACTACAACCTTTTGACAAACATGCGTGGATCCGGAGTAGTGGATCCCCGGATGCCGAAAATTGTTCCGGCATCTATGGCCAACGTCC
This sequence comes from Candidatus Dadabacteria bacterium, assembly GCA_050259715.1. Taxonomy (GTDB): domain Bacteria; phylum Bacteroidota; class Bacteroidia; order Chitinophagales; family Chitinophagaceae; genus Flavisolibacter. The sequence continues at coordinate 2,302 of JBLNAY010000033.1, read as the reverse complement.
AATTGGATGCTAATGGTAAAGTGACGTCCTACACCTGGAACCGCTCAATAGGGGTTGATTCGTACAACCCACAAAATGCATCAGCTCCGTTAAGCTTAGCAAACAGGTTAGTGAAAGGAGGTCCTACTTCCATACAAACAGCGTCTTATGCAGATGTAGCTAAAACGCTTACGTATGCTATTGCAGATGCAACAGACCGTGCGAACTTCATTGCTGCGCAGGTTGCAGCGGGTCGCACTTATACAACCAGTGGTAATAATGTAACGGTGACCTACAAGCCAGGGTCAATTTATATAAATAGCACCAACTACCTCTATGCAGGTGACACCGTTTATGTAAACATGCGTAGCAACGCTTTGGCTACTTCCGGAAATCCTGCCCAGCCTGCAAATGATGTAAACTGGTACCCTTCTATTGCGGCCTATAATGCAGGTGTTATAGGATCTACCAGTTCTTTCCAGGTTCGGCCCGTATCTGACCAGGAGATCCTGACTTATCATGAGGTGTGCTTTATAAAAGCTGAAGTGTATATGAGAAAAGGTGATGCAAGTAATGCTTACACAGCATATAGGGCTGGTATACAGGCGCATTTAGATTTCATGCAGGCTAAGCTCACTCAATGGAAGGCTGGCGGTTTTAATAAAAATGCAGCCGGTGTTACCATTCCTGACATGGAGCCAATGGATCAAAATGCCATAAATACCTATCTCACAAGTAGTGCTGTTGCACAGGGTGCAGGTGCTTTGACTATGGCTGATATCATGTTGCAGAAATATATTGCTATGGGTTGTAGTATTGAAAACTACAACGATATGCGGCGCTTTAATTTCAGCGCTGGCAATATAGGTAACTTCGGAGTTGTTTACCCGGGTTATCAAAGAGGCCCGTTATTTACAGGCCAGGCGCAACTCACAGGTACGTCGCCCACTGATCCAAGGTATTGGATGCGCCGCTGGGCATTACCTCCTACATATGAAATTAATTACAATTCCATACATACACTTGCATTAAATCCCCATGCTACTGAACCAAATATCTGGAGCATGCCTGTTTGGTGGGACACTTCGAGTGACCAGGAATATTATAATTATCTGAAATAGTTACCAGGATAATCAAGAAATTAAAGTACCGGCTGCTCAATAGAATTGGGCAGCCGTTTTTATTTACACTTACTACAATAATAGTATTCTCTTAGTTAGACTTTCCCCGGAGTTTGGAGAGCTTCTGCATAGCTTTTGTATAGGGTTTGAACGGCTTTACAACGGCTTTACACCGTGCAAAAGCCGTTCAAACCCATTACCAGCCTACTTCAAACTCTGTAATAACCCGCTGGAATCCCTTATACGGAATGACAAAATCACCCTGAATGCTTTAAACACTTACACGGAAGCAATTAAAAAAATGTTAACAGTTTGCGTATTTATGCGGCATTTTGTAGTAAATTAGCTCTACGTACTAACAATGCTTAAGAGAGAAAGACAAGCTTACATTCTCCACCAATTGAACCTGCACAATAAGGTTCTTTCTACAGATTTGAGCCAACTGATCAAAGTATCAGATGATACTATCAGGCGTGACCTTCAGGAACTAGCGGAAGAAAACAAACTCATCAAAGTACATGGAGGTGCCCTCTCTCCTTCTTTCAACAATCATAATAGCCCTCCCGATGCGGTTTATTGCCTGAAACACAAGCAGCTGATTGCAAAAAAAGCCGCAACATTAATCAAGGATGGAATGTTTGTTCTTACGACAGGAGGTACGACGATAATGGAGTTAGCACGAACATTACCATCTGAGTTGCATGCCACTTTCATCTCAGGTAGCATTCCGGTTGTTTGTGAGTATATGAATCATCCGAATATCGAAGTAATTGTGATTGGTGATAAGGTGTCCAAAAATTCAAAACTTACTGCAGGAATTGAAGCTATATCACAGATTAAATTATTAAATGCAGACTTATGCCTTATGGGCATTAATGCTCTGGATATCAGTAATGTTACTGACAATGACTGGGAAGTAGTACAGGTGAAAAAAGCAATGATGCAATCATCAAGAAAAACAGCTTGCCTGACAATTTCAGAAAAAATAAACAAAATACAACCAATACAAATATGCAAAACTGCAAACATTGACATATTGATAACTGAACTCTCACCTGATGATCCCTTGCTTAGACCTTATGCTGAACTGGGGATCAGAATTTTATAACGGTGAGTTGCATTTGAATAAATTGACACATCCATTCCTATGAGCACTATTTATTAGAAAATTATAAAACACTTATTATGAGAAGAATTATTCA
>JBLNAY010000032.1:0-7068 GCA_050259715.1 Candidatus Dadabacteria bacterium | reverse complement strand
GATATCAACCTGCTCCCAAATGGATGATGGAGGCTAAGATGATCCACTATTTGCAGGGGAGAGACACAGGAAGTACAACCTTTGGCAGTAACATCTTCCTTCCCGACCTTGCCTCATACCGGAATGGTGACTACGGGTATGAAACGGGTGGAGGAATCAGAACAAAAGTGAACTATTCTTCCTTTCTGTTGTCTTACGAATTGAAACCAAATTTGTTCATTGAAGGAAGCGCAGTGATCAGGAAACAACAGCAAACAATTATTTCCGCAGCAAGAAATGAAGTGATAGTAAGTGCAGGTATCAGGTGGAACATGCACCGGAGGGAGTTTGATTTCTAATCCTATGAAAGCTATAATGAAAATGAAAGTAAGATGATACTAAGGATACGGAAAAGATATAACGAGGAATTCACTGAAGAGAAGTATAAGAACTACATCAATGACCTCGAGAACTTATACCCGGGTAACCTGGATTTTAGAGTGGCAGAAACTCCCATATTTGTTCCCAGGCAGTTCACAGCGAGAATGCTGGAAACGTGTGAAAGTATTATCGATGTATTAATCAGTTCAGAATACAAAAATGCAAGCAGCAGGGCTATCCCAAACAACCTTTTTGTTCCAAACGAAGATAAGCATCCTCACTTCATTGCATTTGATTTCGGCATATGCAGAAATGATAAAGGTGAATTAGAACCTCAGTTAATTGAATTGCAGGGATTCCCCAGCTTATTTGCCTGGCAGGTAGTACAGCCGGCGACACATAAGAAAAACTTCTGGTGGCCCGGGAATTTTGATTGTTACTTAAATGATTTAAATGCTAGCTCATACACAGAAATATTTCGGGAAATAGTTGTAGGAGATTGTAACCCCGAGAATGTGGTTCTTCTTGAGATCTTTCCTGAGCAACAGAAGACAAGAGTAGACTTCCTGGCAACGGAAAGTCTATTAAGTATAAAGACAGTCAATCTCGCCGATATAATTCAAGAAGGACGGAAACTATATTACTTGAATAATGGGAAGAAAACACTTATTTCAAGGATTTACAATAGGGTAATATTTGATGAACTGTTACAACAATCACCGGAACTGCAGCAGAAAGGAAGAATATTTCAACAGGAACTAGATGTAAAATGGGTAACGCATCCTAATTGGTTTTACCGGATCAGCAAGTTTAGTTTACCATTTATCTATCATCCTAATGTGCCAGAAACATACTTCTTAAATGAGGTGCAGCAACTACCAGCTGATCTCTCGAATTATGTAGTAAAGCCCCTGTTTTCTTTTGCAGGGCAGGGTGTTATTATTGATGTAACCACCAAAGACCTGGAAACTATTGATGACCCAGAAAATTGGATCATACAAAAGAAGGTGCGCTATGCCGCAGCTATAGAAACTCCTGACGAACCGGCTAAAGGTGAAATACGACTGTTCTATTTTTGGCCTGAAAACAAACTGCGACCTATTGCGGTAAATAATCTTTCAAGGATAAGTAAAGGGAAGATGGTTGGTGTTCGGTACAACAAGAACAAGACATGGGTTGGGGGAACCTTTTCTTTATTCGAAAAATAACAACGTACAAAGCAACTAAATACAACTTTATAGAATATGCAATTACTCAAAGATCTGAAAGGCAAGTATCTCGTGGAAGGTATCACTGGTCATTATGCTCATGGTGATAAGATGACCTTTGGATATGTTGATATAAAGAAGGGCAGCATTTTGCCCGAACATAAACATCCACAGGAACAGATTACTTATATAATAGAAGGTCAGCTGGATATGACTATTGCCGGAAAGTACTGTCCTCTTACTAAGGGGATGTTTTATGTTATTCCTTCCGACACATTGCATTCTGCTTTTGCAGTAACTGATTGTGTTGTGTTGGATGCATTCAGTCCTGCAAGGGAAGATTACAAATAAAATGAGCTGTGTTCTGCTTAACTTAAGCTCTGCCTTTTTTTACTAAAAGAATATAAAGCGATCGATTCTTACAATAAGAATTGCATAGACAATGGATAATTAAATGGAACAGCAATAAGTGAAAAGGTTAATTACTATATATTTTTTGATAATTGCCATAGGCTCTTTTTCACAAGAGAAGATCAGCCCTGACCGTCCTGACCAAACAGAAACGGTTTATACAACTCCTAAAAAATTTATACAAACAGAAATCGGCTTCTTAAAAGAAAAATCCGAAGAAAATAACTATAAGATCTTACATCCAACAGCTCTCATAAAATATGGTATCAGTAAGAAAGTTGAATTAAGATTAGAAGCTAATTATTATACTGATTACCAGGAACTCATTAGTGGCAATAAGTTGACCCATTCTCTTGATCCTGTGGAAATCGGAACAAAAGTTTCATTGTGGGAAGAAAAAGGAATACTTCCTAAGACCTCCTTTATTGGTCACATAGGTGTACCAATACTTGCCAGTGAATCCTTTCGCAAAGAACCTGTACCCTTCATTTGCCGGTTAACTTTCCAAAATTCCCTATCCGAACAATTATCCCTTGGTTATAATGTAGGGATCGAAGGAGGGGGTCAGGAGTCTACTTCTTTCTTTTATACTATAGCACCCGGTATTGAACTCGGAGATAGATGGTACTCCTATATTGAAGCATTTGGCTCTTTTTATAAAGATTTATCTGTTCATCATATTGACGCCGGAATAGGATATTTTATCACAAAAGACGTTATGATAGATGCTTCTGCAGGGTATGGGTTAGGGAATTCGGATCTCAAAAATTTCTTTGGTATAGGATGTTCCTTCCGCTTCAATACGAAAGAAACAAGTTCAAGAGCAAACTCACTATCGAGTACTTTACTAAAGTGAGTAATAATCAACATGAATTCAGGCAGGTGCTTTAACGATTATTTTACCGGAACATTAAAACGGTATCCCGCCTGGTGGATAGTTTCAATATTTACAGACGGTTCTATCTTAAGGTGCTTCCTTAGTTTGGTTATAAATACATCAAGACTACGCCCAAGGAAATAATCATTTTTTCCCCATACAACCGTTAGTATATCTTCTCTTTTCAAGATCTTATTAGGATGTAAGCAGAGGTATTCCAGTAATTGAGATTCCTTTTGAGTGAGTAGTATCTCCTGCCCATCATGCATCATTCTCATTTCTTCGGGATAGAATCTTAGATTACCAATCTGGAACTCCTGTAGTTTATCAGGCTTCAGCATTTTATTTCTTCTCAGGAATACATTCATGCGGCTCAACAATTCCTGCATACTAAAAGGCTTCACAACATAATCATCCCCACCCAGTTCAAAGCCTTTGAGCTTATCTTCCTCCATTGATTTTGCAGTCAGAAAGATTATCGGCACCACATCATTCTTTTGCCTGATCTTCTTTGCAAGGCTAAACCCATCTCTTGCCGGCATATTCACATCCAGTAAACATATATCCGGCTGCTTTTTTTGGAATTGATCAAGTGCAGACTCTCCATCAGGGCAATTAATCACTTCATAGCCTTTCTCTTCTAAATTATCCTTTATAATAAATCCTAATTGAAGGTCATCTTCGGCTAGTAAAACTTTGACTTTATCCTGCATACTAGTTTTGCATTATGTAAGGGGTAATTTCACAATGAAGTTACTTCCAATATCCGGAATACTTTCAACATGAATCTTTCCATGGTGTGCATCAACAATCTTTTTAGAAAAAGAAAGTCCTAAACCAAATCCGCGGGCAGACACTTGTTCTCCGTTGGGAACTCTATAGAATCGGTTGAAAATTTTATTGTAGTATTTCTTTTCTATACCCTTGCCATTATCTTTTACAGATATGGCCATAAACTCACCCTCAACACATGCTGTGATCTTTACTTTTGGGTCATTGGAGTATTTTAATGCATTCTCTATAAGATTTGTCAAAACGATCATCAGGTAGCCATAATCTGCCGGGACTTCCGGCAGTTCTTCTGCAAATTCGCACTTCACTGAAGCTTTCTTTTCCTCAATGAGCGGCTGCAAATTATTAATAGCCTCTTTCACCAGCTTTTGTATACATACTTTCGTTATATGCATGTGCAGGTGGTGGGATTCTGAGAATGCCTGTCTTAGCAGTCTTTCTATTTGTCCCTGTAGGTAATTACTTTGGTATTTTACAATAGAAGCATATTTGGACAATCGTTCTGGTTTATTTACTATGTCAGGTTTTTCCAGCACCTCTGCTGCTAAATTCAATACTGACACAGGTGTTTTAAATTCGTGGGTAAAGTTGTTAACGAAATCTTTTTGAAGCTCCTGGAGAAATGTTTGTTTGTAAAAGTAATACAAGCTGGCTCCGAATAAAACAAGAACAATAAGCAGTGCTCCAGACCCGATGAGCCATATATTCATTAGAGAAAGGATGTATTGCCGTCGATGCGGGAAATACAAAGTGACATGATCTGAATTCAAACCTGGTGCAGGTAGACTATCTAACTGCTTTTCAGAATCTGTGGGAGCTGAAATAATTCCTTTAAATATATAACGTTTGCTCTGGCTATTGTAAATGCCAACATAACAATCGGTAAAAATGTCTTCTGTTTCCAATTCATCCTGCAAATAGGAAAGTAAAGAATCAGGATTCACCTGCTCTTTAACTTTCAGATAATAAGTCTGTGAATTAGGACTCGACACCAGCTGAGTTATCTTAAAAGTAGCATCCCCCAATTGGTGGATATCTTCATATAATCCTCTTATTGCTTTTGATATGCCATGATCGAACTGTTTCTGTTCGAAATGGTACAACTTGTTCAACCAGATCAATTGGAAAATTACTATTGCTGCAATTACCAGAGTGCTGATGAAAATGCCTAATCGAATTGTTTGAGAACGCAACCTGTCCTTTTAGTTTAAAATTGAAACAAATAATGCAAATTGTAAAGCCTCGACTGCAAATAAAGGTTAACTGGTTGTTAACCGGAGCAGATATAAATTGCCAGCTGGAAACATACTTCAGCCTGAAAAGAAAAATGCCCCTTCCAGGGGCATTTCATATTTAATGAATTTTATAATCAGGCTTTCTTGCAACAATCTTTTTGATCACATTGGCTCTCTTTACAGCAGCTCATATCTTTTGTACACTTTCCATCTTTCATGCAACCGGCTTCTGCGCATTTAGCATCATCGCAAGTCTTTGATTCTTTTAATGAAACGGCTCTATCATATTGGCAGCATCCGTCCAATTTATTATAGGCATCATCTGTTGCTTTATAATCCGGAGTGTCATAACCTACTTTAGCTATTGACTGCTGGATCTTTGCTTTATTTGAAGATGTACTGTTATACTTTACAGTAAGCACTTTTGACTCCTGGTTCCATTGTGCAAAAGTGGCACCGGCATCTTTTGCAGCTTTTTCAATTTTCTTTTTACAGCTTCCACATTCACCGGCAACCTTGAAGGATTCACTGGCAACCTGTGCCTGGCTTGAATAACTTACTGCGAGGAAAAGCATTGAAGCTAATAGCAAACGGATAGATTTCATATTTATTAAATTAATGGTGATTTAGCAGTTATATCATTAATCAATGTACAAAGATAGAAGGCTTAATGACAATTCAGAATGAGTTTTGTTTATAAAATATCAATTAACAAAACCCCAAAAGATCCCTAATCGAAATAATATTCCGGGAGTAGGATAGCCAGGAGCAGCAATGTTGTTGTGATTAAAATGAAACCCTCCTTCCAAACTAGCTGCATTTAAATTTTCCACACGCAGGTACGCCTTAAAGCTGCGGATTCTCAGGTGCATAAAGGCTGCAATATCAGGCCTGTTGTTTAAAGTAACAGAATCCTGGTAGAAGAACTGCCCTAAAACAGGAGAATAATTATCCCCCTTATATGGTGTGTGATATCTTACCTCTAAGCCTGTTGACAAGTTGAGATTCCTGTAGAAAGTTCCTTCCAATGCAAAACTGTTCCTTGTAAAAACAGTAGGTATATTCACCGGTACATTACCGGTCTTTTGTTGAACATAGTTTTCTGAATGCCACTTCCAGTGTTTCCCGATGGAAAAATCCTTAAAGGCACTCACCCTAAGAACATTGAACAGTGCATTTTCCTGCTGCAACTTATAAAAGTTTGTCACGTAGAGGTAGTTACTTACCAGGTAATAATCTCCTCTTAACTGCCATTTATATTTGGGCTCAAGTATGGATGCAAAGAAATGCGTGGTATTCTCATTCAGGAAGTCTTTAGGAGCATCTATGTAGAAATTACTTTTTTGGTTATAGATGTACGATGGGGAACGGTTTACGTTTTCAAATCCGACCATCAGGCTTCCAAGAGATTTACTCAACACTCTTTCCAGGTGCACATAAGCATGGTAATTACCAATATCTGAGCCGGCCAGGTGCAAACGCCCAAAGGCTTCGATATCCCACTTTTTATTCTTTGAACGGTTTCTATACTCACCATGACCTACAAAATTGAAAAGAGAAGTGGTCGAATTCAATTGTCCATGCAGGATTTGCATCTCTGCACCCAACTTTATAAACTGGTTAAGGTTCTTCTCATCCGGAAATTGGTAAATAGAGAAATCATTGGAGACTTCTTTCCATTTATCCTGGAAGAATACACTAGTATCTCCGGGACGCAGACTGATATTGTACCGGGAGGCGTAATATGCGCTATCAGGTGTATTACTTATTTTAAAATCACGTACCGTAAGATCCTGGAACAGGTAGCTGTAGTTTCCATATTTGAAGGTATGTTCAAATCTTACTCTTGGGAAAAAAAGTGGAATTACTACAGTGTCAGTAACCAATGAATCTTTTCGTCCGAAGTCAAGCTGTTGTCTCATTACCATGTTCAGCTCTTTCTCAAGGCGACCAGTATAAAGACTTGTAGAAAACATATTGGCCCCCGGGAAGGGTTCTCCCCCTATGTTTGTGGGTATGGAGAAACGATCATTCGCATATATCTCGCTGTTTAGGTAATCCTTGTCCGATTTGATGCCTCCATTTTCACCAGTCTGCATTTTATTATCCAGCAAGATGAAATAATTATTATAACGCTTACCCGGTGATTGATACCATGTGGTAAACTGGTAATTATTATGGTTGG
>JBLNAY010000031.1:0-8627 GCA_050259715.1 Candidatus Dadabacteria bacterium | reverse complement strand
ATGATTATGACCTGGTATACCGTGTTACCTTCTATTATGTATATGGTAAATAATTCAACAAAAAACTGAAAAATAAAAGTATGACAAAGCTCATGACCATTAAACAGGCAGTTATTCTTCTCCTGTTATCATCGGCTACTATGCTGGTCGCATGTAATAACGGTGGAAATCCTAAACAATCAGCTGACCAATCTGATGATAAAACATTATTGGGTGCCGGAAGCACCTTTGTTTACCCGCTCTTTTCCAAACTCTTTTCAGAATATAACAAAAGCACCGGCATAAAGGTGAACTACCAATCAATAGGTTCTGGTGGTGGTATACTTCAATTGACCAACAAAACAGTTGATTTTGGTGATAGTGATGCGCCATTGAACGAAGAACAGGATAAAAAGATAGGAGCCCCTGTATTACATATTCCTATGTGTTCCGGTGCCGTAGTAATCAGTTATAATCTTCCGGGAGTGAAAGATACCCTGAAGTTGACTCCAGCTGTGATCGCCAACATATTTCAGGGAAAGATCAAGACATGGAATGATCCGCAGATTGCAGCCGTTAATACAGGCGTTAACCTGCCTAATACACCTGTTGTTGTTTGTCACCGTTCTGATGGAAGTGGTACCACCAATATCTTTACTACTTACTTATCCAAAGTAAGTCCTGAATGGAATACTAAGCCGGGTAAAGGCTCTTCTATTAACTGGCCCATTGGATTAGGTGGTAAAGGAAATGAAGGAGTAGCAGGGCTTGTGAAGCAAACCCCCGGCGCTATCGGGTATATCGAGCTGGCATACGCCATGCAAAACAAAATGGCTTTTGCAAGCATTCAGAACAAGGGTGGAAACTTCATTACTCCTACTGTTAGTTCAACCAGTGCAGCCGGAAATATTCAATTACCTGCCGACGCTAAAGTTTCCCTGACGGATACAGATGCGGCAGATGGATATCCAATCAGTGGATTTACATGGGCGTTGATCTACAAGGAACAAGCCTACAATAATCGTTCAGAATCAAGGGCCAACAACATGGTAAAACTTTTGTGGTGGAATATTCATGAAGGTCAGAAGTATTGTGAAGGATTGCATTATGCTCCTCTGTCACCTTCAGCTGTTTCTGTTGCGGAAACATTATTGAAATCAGCCACATACAATGGCAAACCTATCCTGCAATAAAGCAGGGCGAACTTTTTAAGTATTGATACATGGATGTAGTCAGGAAATTATTTTCCTATAAGCATATAAGAATGGAAACGAGCTTTAAGCGTTTCCTGGTAATTACAGCATTGGCTATGATGATCATAGCCCTTGCTGTTTTTTTTACTTTGGTGGTGCATTCCATACCTTCCCTTAAATCGCTGGGACTTTCTTTCTTTGCCAGTAAGACCTGGGACCCTGTGAGTAATATTTATGGAGCATTGCCTTTCCTTCTTGGAACTTTACTCACCTCCTTTCTTGCGTTGCTGATATCCACCCCTTTTTCTTTAGCCATAGCTATTTACCTGGGTGAATACAAAACGACAGGATGGATATCCGGTTTTCTCAAAAACATAGTTGAACTGGTGGCAGCAGTTCCTTCTGTGATTTATGGATTCTGGGGTTTGGTAGTGCTTGTGCCGATAATCAGGAATATAGAGACAAAGCTGAACGTAGCGCCGTATGGAGTGGGAATAGCGACAGCATCCCTGGTATTAGCCATTATGATCATACCCTATGCGGCATCACTTGGAAGAGAGTTGATACGGCTGGTGCCTTCCGATTTAAAAGAAGGAGCCTATTCATTGGGAGCTACACGGTATGAAGTACTCCGCTATGTAACTATTCCTAAAGTAAAGTCGGGGATATTGGCGGGCCTCTTACTTTCATTGGGAAGAGCGCTGGGTGAAACTATGGCAGTAACAATGGTAATCGGCAATACAAGTGCATTACCTACATCGATTTTCTCTCCATCTAATACTATGGCCAGTGTCATTGCCAATGAGTTCACCGAAGCTGACAGGGCGCTTTACCTCTCCGCTCTTATAGAACTTGGCTTAATGCTATTTGTAGTAACCGTTATTATAAATATGGTTGGTAAACTGATCATCAAACGTTTTACAAATGAATAGGATATTGAGCAATAGACAACTGGGTCACCGATTAGCTTCCAATAAGGTTTTCGAATATGTGATTGTGTTTTTTGCATTCTTGATTACACTTCCGCTATTCGCAATTATATTTTATGTCATTGAAAAAGGAATAAGCAAACTTAGTTGGCAGTTCCTGACTAATATTCCCCAACCCGTTGGTGAAATTGGCGGTGGTATTGCTAACGCCCTGGTTGGAAGTATCATTCTTGTTTTACTCGCATCTGTCATTGCTGTTCCTTTTGGCATTTTATGCGGAGTATACCTGGCAGAAAACAAGAATAGTAAATTGGCTTACTGGAGCAGGCTGGCCGTAGATGTATTACAGGGTACTCCCTCTATCGTCATTGGTATTGTCATATACTTCTGGGTGGTTAAGCCCTCCGGAAGTTTTTCAGGTCTGTCAGGAAGCATTGCATTGGCGATAATGATGCTGCCGATCATCATACGATCTACGGAAGAGAATGTAAAACTCCTGCCAGAGTCACTTAAGGAAGCAGGTTACGCACTTGGTTTACCTTATCATAAAGTGATCCTGAAAGTAATTCTACCCTGTGGCTTCAGTGGGATATTGTCGGGAGTAATTTTAGCTACAGCCCGTATTCTTGGAGAAACGGCTCCACTGCTTTTCACCGCATTTGGTAATCCTTACCTGACAACCAATGTATTGAAGCCAATGCAAAGTTTACCACTGATTATTTTCAACTATGCCATGAGCCCCTATGACGAGTGGCACGGCCTGGCGTGGGGCGCCTCAATGATACTGTTGATTTGGGTGCTGCTATTGAATATTCTAACAAAGTTTGTAACAAGAAAATGGAAAGTACAGTTATAAGAAGCAAAGGATTTAATGCATACTTCGGCAACAACCATGTGGTGAAAAATGTAAGTATGGACCTGCCAAAGAACCAGATCGTTGCAGTCATGGGTCCTTCAGGTTGTGGAAAAACGACTTTTCTTCGTTGCATCAACCGTATGCATGAATTGATACCCGGTGCCCATGCTGACGGAGAAATGTTGCTGCACGATGAAGACATTTACGCTATGAACCCAATTATGGTTCGTTTGAAAATAGGTATGGTGTTTCAAAGACCTAATCCGTTCCCTAACCTCAGTATATATGATAATGTGATTGCAGGGTATAAATTGAATGGGTTTAAATTACATAAAAATGAAAGGGACGAGATCGTTGAAACTTCTCTGAAAAAAGCGGCTTTATGGAATGAAGTGAAAGATATACTGCATAGGAAAGGAACCTTTCTATCCGGTGGCCAGCAACAGAGATTGTGTATAGCAAGAGCTGTTGCTATGGAGCCCGAGGTGTTGTTAATGGATGAACCCACATCGGCACTGGATCCGATTTCAACGGCTAGTATCGAAGACCTGATGTATGAATTAAAGAAGAATTATACATTAGTTATTGTAACTCATAATATGCAACAGGCCGGGCGTGTAAGTGATAAAACGGCTTTCTTCTTTTTGGGAGAATTGGTAGAATATGGAAGCACAAGAGAAATGTTTATTAATCCAAAAGACACTCGTACACAGAATTATATAACAGGAAGGTTTAGTTAACCATTAATAATAATTTTTCAACTATGACACAATTTCAAGAGGATATAAATCTGCTTAAGCAGGAAGTAAAAGAAATGCACCTTTTGGTCTATTCCCAGCTTTCGAAAGGTTTATCTGCCTTACTGAATTTTGATAAAGATCTCGCCCGCGAAGTGATAATGATTGAAAAAAGAGTAAACGCAGCCGAGCTCCAAATAGATAAAGATGTTGAAGATATCCTGGCTATTTATTCCCCTGTAGCTGTAGACCTGCGTTTTGTACTGGCAGTATTAAAAACAAACACCAACCTTGAGCGCCTTGGTGATATAGCTGAAGGTATTGCCAAACTTATTATCCATACTGAAACGCCGTTTAAACAAGCCTTACTGGATCATACCAAAGTAGTGGAAATGTATGGAGAGGCTTTACGAATAGTAGAAGAAATACAGGTAGCATTTGAAAAACAAAATACAGCGGAAGCAAGAGGTATCTTTAAAAGAGGTGAATTTCTTGACCAGGTAAACAAGGAGGCAAATGACCTGATTAGTAGCTATGTAATAGATCATCCTGAGGATTTAAAACAAGCATTAAATATCTTATCTATCATTCGAAGGCTGGAACGCGTGGGCGACCAGGCTGAGAACATTGCCGAAGAGATTATTTTCTACATTGAAGCAAAGGTTATTAAGCATTCCAAGAGGAACGGGAAAGAGCAATAACTATAGACGTTGCCTTACTGTGTGTTCTTTTTCTCAACCAAATCATGAAGAGCGGGAAAGGTAGTGATATAAATCTCATATGCAGTTGAGACGGAATTGAGACGCAGTTGAGACGCAGTTGACACGCAGTTAACAGTATGTCAACAGCGTCTCAACAGTGTATCAGCAGTGTATCAACTGCATATCTTGTTAATATGTGAAGATTGCGAAGGTCTTGGAATTTGGGATTTGGCAGTTGAGCAAAAGTATTTCAACCACAGCCTGCCCACGTATTTACCAACAAAAATGCCCCTTATGGGGCAAAATCTGATCTGCGGAGAGTGAGGGATTCGAACCCTCGATACCCTTTAGAGGTATACACACTTTCCAGGCGTGCTCCTTCAACCGCTCGGACAACTCTCCAATTTTTTCGAGGCTGCAAATGTACCATTTGTCAGCTTAGTGCAAACAGTTTTTTACAATTGGCACTGGTAATTTCAGCCACTTCGTCGATACTCACTTTTAAGAGGGTACTCAATCTTTCTGCAATTAACGGAATATAAGAGGACTCGTTCCTTTTACCTCTATATGGAACAGGCGCCAGGTAGGGCGCATCCGTTTCCAGAATAATATTTGATAAACCAATTTCAGGAATTACCTTATCCAATCCCCCATTTTTGAAAGTAGCCACTCCCCCAATGCCCATCATAAAACCAAGTTCCATAATCTGCCAGGCTTGTTGCAGGTTACCCGAAAAACAATGAAATACCCCCCGGGCGCCGGGGAATTCTGACACTACACTGATACATTCATCAATAGAATTGCGGGAATGAATGGCAATTGGCAGCTTGTATTTTAAAGAGAGAGTGACCTGCTGCCTGAAGGCAGCATATTGTTCTTCTGTATAGGTTTTATCCCAGTAAAAATCCAAACCTATTTCTCCAACTGCTATAAACTCTTGTGACTCAAGGTATTGTTGAACGTTATCTAATTCCTTCTTATAATCCTGGTTAACGGAACAAGGATGAAGTCCCATCATTGACTTACAACAAGGGTATTTTTGAGCTGTTTCCAGCATATTTGTGTGGGTTGAAGAATCAATTGCAGGCAAAAGGATAGTTTCAACACCTTCCCCTAAAGCTTTGTCAATAACGGCTGACCTGTCGTTATCAAATTCGGGAAGATAGATATGGGCATGTGAATCAATGAATTGCATAGTGCTGTTTTGCATAACAAAGCTGGATAAAAACTTTAAGATTTACTTTAAACTTTATCAGTATTTTCAAATCTTACTTTAGAATACTCTTTACATGAAGTTAACCATACCAATCTCTAAACTGCTGCTGTTTTGTGGACTGGGTTTATTTCTCTTTTTAGGTTGCCGTAAAGAAGAAAGCGATTCACTCAGCAATGTAGAAGAGGAGCAGGCAGCAACTGATGCAACCGAGGCTGAAGTAGACAATGAATTTGCTTTTGACGATGTTTTCAATAGCATTATGGGTGTTAACAATGAGGTGGGGACAGCAGGAGTGGGCATTTTCGGAAGAATAAAAATGACGGAGAGATTAACCCGCCCGGATTCAATTACCTGTTTCAACGTCAATATCACACCTTTGCAAGCAGGAATATTTCCTAAAACCATAACAGTCGATTTTGGCAACGGCTGCTATACAAAAGGACATACCCGCTATGGTAAAATAACAACCGTTTATACAGGGCGGCTGACGGTGCCCGGTAATTCAGCGACTACCAGTTTCCATGATTATAAAATTGATTCCTTCTCCGTACAGGGATCTCAAAAGATCGTAAATACAACTCAACCCGGCTCACTTCAACGGCAGTATACCGTAGATGTTATGGATGCGAAGCTCTCAAAACCTAATGGAAACTATTCTCAGTGGAGTTCCCACCGGGTCATTAGTCAAATTGAAGGTTCCCTTACAGATTTAACAGCCGATGATGTCTTTAACATTAGTGGATCTGCTCATGGAAAAACCCGGAATAGGGATCATATATATGCCTGGAATTCCGAAATCATCCAGCCTTTGAGGAAAAGGTATCTATGTTCATGGATATCAAGCGGTAAGATCAAAGTTGCCAGGGAGACATTATCATCAAATTCGCCATGGATCTCTATTCTTGATTATGGACAAGGAGATTGTGATAACAAGGCAACTTTAACAATAAATGGAATTACCCACCAAATTACTTTGCATTAATCAAAAAAAAGTTTTTACCTTTAAATCAGTTTTCATAGGGTACGGATTAAAAACGGGCCAGGGTGTCTACCCAGGCCCAAATTATTTCTGGACTACCCTGTTAAGCCCCTGAACTGGTACCCTTTTTCACTAAAATGCTTCAATACTCCCGGTAACGCAGCCTGCATATTTGGAAGCGCTTTCTCGCTGTCGTGAAATACAATAATGGATCCTTTACCGGCACGCCTGATTACATTATTTAAGCATTGCCGGGGAGAAATATTTGTATCAAAATCTGCACTTAACACATCCCACATTACCACGTCAACTTTGTCTTTTAGCATAGCTGTAGGTAATAGTTTTGCCTGCCTGGATTTAATTCTACCATAGGGAGGTCTGAAATAAGTAGAATCTATTACACCTGCTGCCTCCTTAATATCCTCCAGGTATTTTTCATCCGCTGTACTCCATCCGTTAAGGTGATGAAAGGTGTGGTTACCGATGGTGTGCCCCTGGTTTCTCAATTGTTGGTAGACACCGGGATATTTTATCACATTATCGCCAACACAAAAGAAGGTCGCCTGTGCTTTATATGCTTTTAGCTGCTCCAGAACATACGGGGTTATTTCGGGGTGTGGTCCGTCATCGAAAGTCAGGTATAACACCTTTTTATTGATGTCCATCTTCCACAGGTAATGAGGAAAGATCTTTCTTACAATCCACGGAGTCTTGATGAAATACTTGCGCATTATCTCCAAAGTTAGTGGCTGCTTTTAACAACCGACTGCGAGTATTGAAGTTGATTTACTTTTGCTACATGGCAAGGAAAGTTAGAGTTCGATTTGCACCCAGTCCAACCGGTGGCTTACATCTTGGAGGAGTAAGAACCGTTTTATATAATTATTTATTTGCTAAACAGAATAATGGTGACTTCATCCTTCGTATTGAAGATACTGACCAGAGCCGTTATGTTCCCGGTGCGGAAGAATACATTTTCGAAACATTAAGGTGGTGTGGCCTTGAACCGGATGAAAGTACTCATAAGCCGGGCAATTCCGGACCTTACCGCCAGAGTGAACGTAAAGAGATATATAGAAAATATGCAGAAGAATTAGTGGAGAAAGGATATGCCTATTATGCATTTGATACAGCGGATGAACTGGACCAAATGCGAAATAGCTTAAGGACAAATGAAAATCCTACTCCCCAGTACGACAGAAGCGTACGCTCACAGATGAGAAATTCACTAACACTTTCAAAAGAAGAAGTGGATCAACTGCTGGCGTCTGGCACTCCTTATGTCATTAGAATAAAAATGCCGGAGAAAGAGACGATTAGCTTTACCGATATGATCCGTGGAGAAGTAACATTTGAAACAGAAGTTGTAGATGATAAAGTATTACTGAAAGCCGATGGGATGCCCACTTATCACCTGGCAGTGGTAGTGGATGATTACCTTATGGAAATCACCCACGCTTTCCGTGGTGAAGAATGGCTACCCAGTTCCCCGGTGCATATACTCTTATGGAGATATTTATTCGGTGAAGATAAAATGCCGCAATGGGTGCATTTGCCCCTGATTCTCGGACCTGGCGGAAAGCTTAGCAAGAGAGACGGAGCAAAGTATGGTTTCCCTGTATTCGCCATGAACTGGGATGACCCAAGAACTGGGGAAACAACTGAAGGCTTTCGTGAAAAGGGATTTGTTCCGGAAGCGTTTATAAATATGCTGGCGATGCTCGGATGGAATGATGGCACTGACCAGGAAATATTCACTTTAACTGAACTAGTAGAAAGATTCTCCATTGAAAAAGTACATAAAGGAGGTGCAAGGTTTGACTATGAGAAAGCAAAGTGGTTCAACCATGAGTGGATTAAAAAAATTGATAATGACCGGCTACGCCTTGAAATAAAAAAGGTATTTCAGCAACAAGGTATTACAGTAAAGGACGATAACTATTTACAAAACGTGATCGCTTTAGTAAAAGACAGGTGTACTTTATTGAATGATTTCTGGGAGCATAGTTCTTTCTTCTTCAGATCACCGGTTGATAT
>JBLNAY010000030.1:0-4020 GCA_050259715.1 Candidatus Dadabacteria bacterium | reverse complement strand
AGAGGTATAAGCAATAATAACCCTACGCTTTCATTTTCAGTACTTTCTGCCCTCTCGTGGATAATTGTAAATAAAAAGAGCCGGGATTTCTCCCAGCCCTTTTAAAGCTACGTCTAGTATTGTTATCGGTTAAAGTGTTTTTAGCTGAGCTTGTAAAGGAGCCACTTTATCCATTTGTTTCTTTCTTGTATAATATTCAATTAATTGATTAATCACCTTACGGAAATTAGCCTTGTCCTGGATCTTTAAGTTTGTTTCTTTTGAAAAAACATCATAAGCTTTTTGTGATGCCAAACCGAGATCTTCATATTTAGCATTGATTTTAGCTAACACAGCTTTCCTCTTTGCAGCATCTGCCGGTGTTGTTCCCCTGATATTCCGGGAAGATTCTTCCAGGTCCGCTAGTTGAATATAATAATGCTCTGACAAGAGGTACCATCCTAATGCTGTATTAGGATCCAATTGTGTTGCTTTCTTCAGGGCATCTTCCAATTTTTGTTGGCGGTCTTCATAGTCTGCAGGTTTCGTGTCATATATATAAGTGTAATTCCTTAATTCAATAGCATAATCCAAAGCTAATGAAGCATTGTCCGGATATTTTGCAGATAATTCTCCAATGCGTTGTAATCTTTTGGCTTTATCGCTACCTGCATCACCTAATTCAATACCGATCCAATATTCCTTATCAGGAAAGAGTTGTTGACCCAGAGCCAAATATTTCTCTGCTTTGGCAGTGTTTCCCTTTTTCTGATGATACTGAACTAATAATCCGTAAATGTCTTTGTAGTCTTTATCAGTGATTTTAGCATCAGCCAATTGCTCAAAGTAAGGTATAGCTTCATCCTGCTTTTTAGCTGTATAAGCTGCAGAAGCGGTAAAACGTACCAGTGCTGTATCTAATACCGGGTAAGAAAAGTTGTTATAACTGAACTTCTTTGATTTAATATATTCTTCTACACCCAATGCCTTTTTATAATTTTCATAGGCATTTGCATAATCTTTCTTATTCCAGTAAAAGTCTCCTTTGTTAGCGTAAGTATCTCTCAATAGAAATAGTCCTACATTCTGATCAAGGGTCATCAAAACGTTCTTGGGATCCAGTTGTTGATACTTCTGGTATGCTAAGAACCCCTCATTCGCTGCATCATAAGATAACTGGTTGGCAGAATCTGCTTTAGCTAATTGAGAATAGATATTACCTTTCCAATACCAGACATTTGGTACTGTTTGATTTTTAGGATCGGCTAAAATCTTGTCGATCTTTTCTTTGGCTTCATCGTACTTCCCTTTGCTAAACTTTTCCTGTACGTCGTCCAGCTCTTTATTCTTCTGGGCATATAACCCGCTGAACGATGCTGCGGCAAATAAGGCAGCTAATAAAACTTTGCGCATTGTTTTCTTAGTTTAAATTAAATTAATGGATTTGAATCCCCTCCATCAGATGCATTTTCCGATGAATTGGTTGTGTCCGTAGGCTGGCTTTCGCTTTTCATTTCATTTGAAGTATCGCTATTTTCTCCTGTTCCTTCTTGTTCTGTTGTAACCTGTTCTTCTACCGCTTCATCTTCATCAATCTTAGTAATGGCGGCTATTTCATCCCCTTCATCAATTCGGATCAATTTAACACCTTGGGTAGCTCTTCCCTGCTCACTGATATCAGCCACTTTCATCCGTATCGTCACTCCACTCTTACAGGTGATCATGAGATCTTCTTTTTCAGAAACATCCAACATGCCAACCAATTTACCTGTTTTGTCAGTAACATTTATTGTTTTTACACCCTTACCACCCCGGTTGGTCATCCGGTATTCGTCTACAGGAGTTCTTTTCCCATATCCCTTTTCACTTACCACCAACACTGTTCTCTCTTTTTCGGTTACAGGGTTAACGCATAACACGCCAACCACTTCTTCATTCTCGTCTTCTACTTCAATCCCGGTCACTCCAATCGCACCCCTTCCTGTGGAACGAACCTTAATTTCCGGGAAGCGTATAGCCCTTCCACTGTTAATAGCCATCATAATTTCGCAATTACCGTCTGTGAGCCTGGCTTCGAGCAACTGGTCGCCTTCAATGATTGTTATAGCATTGACACCTGTCTGGCGTGGACGGCTGAAATCTGCCAGGTCCGTTTTCTTTATCACACCTTTCTTGGTACAAAGAACTATATAATGGCTGTTAACAAAGTCGATATCCTGGAGATCTTTTACATCTATTATAGCCCTGATCTTGTCTTCAGGAGCTATCTGTAACAGGTTTTGAATAGCCCTTCCCTTGCTGTTCTTTTCTCCTTCGGGAATTTCATACACGTTGAGCCAGTAACATCTTCCCTTTTCGGTAAAGAATAAAATCGTATGGTGAGTGGAGGCTACGAACAGGTGCTCAATATAATCTTCTTCCCGGGTCTTTCCTCCCATCACTCCCCTGCCGCCTCTTCTCTGTGACCTGAACTCCGTGGCAGAAGTTCTTTTTATATACCCGAGGTGAGAAATTGTAATGACTACATCCTCTTCTTTTATCAAGTCTTTAATACTTACTTCATTATCCAGGTAGGTAATGTCGGTTTTACGTGCATCGCCAAACCGTTCCTTCACTTCATTCAGTTCGTCTTTGATGATCTGGTAACGGAGACCCTCATTGGAAAGTATCTCTTTCAGGCGGGCTATCAACTTCATTAATTCATCATACTCTTGTTTTATCTTCTCTCTTTCCATACCGGTAAGGCGCTGTAATCGCAGTTCCAGTATAGCTTTTGCCTGTATTTCATCCAATCCCCAACCAGCATTGATCAAATTTTCCTTAGCTATTTCAGGAGTAGCTGAAGCCCGGATAAGTGCAATCACTTCATCCAGGTGGTCTAAGGCGATAAGGTAACCTTGCAGAATATGAGCTTTCTTTTCTGCCTCCTTTAATTCGAATTTAGTTCTCCGGACTATCACTTCGTGGCGGAACTCTACAAACTCACTTATAAGTTCCCGTAGGTTTAAGATCTTCGGTCTGCCCTTTACCAGCGCTACATTGTTGATACCGTAACTGGTTTGCAACTCCGTAAACTTGAATAACTGGTTAATAACCACATTTGCTACGGCATCCCTCTTCAGGTCCACAACAATACGGGTCCCCTCTTTATTATTTGACTCATTATTGATATGTGCAATGCCTTCAATAACTCTTTCATTTACCAATTGGCCAATTCGATCACATAAAGTGTCCCTGTTAACCTGGTACGGCACTTCTGTGATGATCAATGTCTCTCGACCACTTGGTTTGGTTTCCACATGCAGTTTACCTCTAAGCACTACCCTTCCTCTACCGAAATGGTAACCTGCTTTTACCCCCTCCATCCCATAGATAGTACCCCCTGTTGGAAAGTCAGGTGCTTTGATAATCTTCATAAGATCATCCACCGTGATCTCCTTGTTTTCAATATAGGCTATGCAGCCATCGATTACCTCTGTTAGATTGTGAGGCATCATGTTCGTGGCCATACCTACAGCGATACCGCTACTACCATTCACCATCAATTGCGGAATGCGGGTAGGCAATACGGTAGGTTCTTCGAGAGAATCATCAAAGTTTAACTGGAAGTCTACTGTTTCCTTTTCAATGTCCTGCAACATAGCTTCTGCCAGTCGCTCCATACGTGCCTCTGTGTAACGCATGGCCGCAGGTCCGTCGCCATCCTGGCTTCCGTAGTTACCCTGGCCGTCGATGATGGTGTACCGCATGGACCATTCCTGCGCCATCCGGACCATCGCGTCGTAAACCGCGGTATCACCATGTGGGTGATATTTACCCAATACTTCCCCAACTATACGGGCAGATTTCTTATAAGGACGGTTGTGACTCATGCCCAGTTCATTCATCGCAAACAATATCCGCCTGTGAACCGGCTTCAGGCCGTCTCTTATATCAGGTAAAGCTCTTCCGACGATCACTGACATCGAATAATCGATGTAAGCCGTCTTCATTTGTTCCTCGATGTTTATAGGTATAATTCGGTTGAAATCGCTTGTTTCC
>JBLNAY010000029.1:0-20899 GCA_050259715.1 Candidatus Dadabacteria bacterium | reverse complement strand
TTCGTTGGCATTCACAGTGCTTCCGACACGGAATATGATTGGGAGTGGTACAACAGGTTAGTAGGAAGAATGTTTCATATTCATCCTTCTGTGCAAACAGCTAAGATGGTAGTAGTGGATAACAAATTCCCGGGTTTGCAGGACTTTGCCGGAGGTCGGTTATGGACGGAGGAATGGTATGAGTTCGGTCCTGAGAAAACAACTGGACTGAATTATATACTCGCTGTTGATGAAACAACTTATGCTCCTAAAGCCGATTGGGGTAGCCGCGGCAAAGGAGAGGGGATGGGCAAGTTTCATCCCATTGCCTGGTATCACAACTATGATGGAGGACGTTCTTTTTATACCGCGCTTGGGCATCTTCCAACCAACTTCAATGAACCTGCTTTTCTTCACCATTTATATGCAGGCATTCTTTGGGCAGCAACAGGGAGGAAGTGAAAAGTTTAAGGTTTAAGGTTGGGTAACTCAACTGCTTCTTATCGAAAATTTCATTTGGGGAACACGTGCAAAGCATTGGCAATAGGAGCCTTCATGGCTAAAAATAGAACAGGCGAGATCGTTCAAACTCGCCTGTTGGGTGGGAGGAGCGAATAGGCCCTCTTTTTCCACTCAAATTATTAAACTGGAATGTAAGGTAACTAATTCTGCGTTTAATATTTATGAGCAAGATCAGCAGCGTATTGTTTTTCGGCTAAATCTAGGCTTATCATTTCGCCGGCATACAGGTTCTTTCGGATCGCTGGATAACAGTAGCTACTGTACTTTGAAACGATTCTTTCTATAAGAATTTTTAATAGCTATTTTACCATTCCTGAAAGTGAATAAATCGCAACCGGTAACTTCAACCTTGCTACCATCTGGTTTGCTTCCGGTAAAAATCCACTCGGAGCAACCCCTGTTGCCTTGTATGAAATGCCTGGCGTTCCCCCAATGAGCGTCCGGGGATGTATCAAATACATTTTCAAAAGCTTTCTTAACCTGTTCCTGGCCGGTGAACTTTTCTCCATCAGCGTCCATGCCTGCTGAAGCCTCAAACACGCAGTCATCAGTCATATGATCCATTATTGCTTCAATATCATGTGCATTGAATGCATCAGCAAAAGACTGGAGAAAATCTTCTGTAACTTTTGTTATAGATTGTGCCATAACTAAAATTGGAATAATAATACATCGGAATCTCTACTAACCTCCCCATTTAGAGTAAGTCAGAGGTGGCCCTAATCTTTTCAGGCCATATTGCTCAAAGAATGTATTCTTTTCCTCATCCGTCTTTACGTTTTTGGTCGCGCCCTCGCTGATGTCCTTAAACATCTGTTCCATTTTACCTGCGGGTTGAAAGAACATCATAAGCTTAGCTTCCCCTTGACCCAGTTTTGCAAAAGCATGAGGAACCTGTCTTGGCCCGAACACTGTATCACCAGCTTTAGCCTTGAAGGTTTCTTCGCCAACTTTAAATAGAAATTCTCCTTTTATTATATACCAAAATTCATCCTGGTTATAGTGCAGGTGAAATGAGGGTCCTCCCTCTTTGACCCTTGTTGATTCAAATACATATATATCACCATCGGTGTCACTCGAAGATACCTTGGTATAAAAAGTGTCGCCTTCAAATACCGAAAAAGGTTTCCCGAACCGGTCTTTCCCTGAATCAACTTTAATGCCTTTACCTGTTCTTTTGTTAGCAGTAAATTTTGCCATAACACCCCTGGGAGCAGCGAGGGATGCAGCTATAGCTAAAGACAATTTCAAAAAATGGTTTCGTTTCATAAAAATCCCTTTAAGAGAATCGTGTTGATTATGTAAGTAGATACCTGGTGTAATAAGGCACAAAGCAGGTTTTTTCTCGTACCGTTAATCTAAAGATACCTGAATTTAACACCAGTTGATTATTTAGTTGAGTTCATTACTGAAATGAATTTATTTGGTTTAATGTATAAAAAAAGACTGCTACATAGTAACAGTCTCTTTTATGGAATTGGGCTCTGAATTATTTATAAATTCTGCCCGTTGGTTTCGCTAAACCTATTACTATGGGTATCCCAATATCCTCTTTCTAAATATTGTATCGGAATTTCATTACCTGCTGCATCCAGCCATTTTGAAACTCTTACTTCGTCTTTAAGTAAATGCACGTGATATACGGTTTTACCTTCCAGTCCTTTCATGGTTGTAATACTATATACCTGGTCAGCCCACTTGTTACCTGCAGCTGTAACGATATCATCGGGAACTGAAGTGATCGCTACAGGTCGATTAACAAGGTAATGGTCACCGGCTTCATTATAATATACATGTAGATAACGACCGTTGTTATTGTAAGTACCTCTCCACATGTCATGATCCCGGACCCAGTTTACATTCGTAGCCCCCGGATTATCCCTCATCATGTACATCTGTACAGAAGATGGTGCCGCATAGGCATTATAGCTACCAGTGGAGGTCATTGTATTATCATCCTGTGCAAACAAAAATGTGCCGCCTGCTAAGAAACACATAACCATAAACGTCTTTTTCATATATTTTCTTTTTGGTTAAAAAAATCTTATCTGTTTAAATCAACATTAGTGCCTACCTGACTGCGAATCACATTAGAATCAGATTAAAATTGAAATAACAGGGTAAATCACCTGTCCGGACTCGTTATAAAGACTGAAAGTGCCCTCTTTTTACCATATAGTGTTGAAAAAAGATAGGTGACAAATAGATGGTTTTGCTGACGGCATTGAGAATCGTGCTTAAATGTAGAAAGTGAATATAAAACCTTCAATGTAATGAGGTTCCTTTGCTCTTTTTGGGGCCGAACGGAGTGGATTGTTTCAGATGATCTTCAAAGACAACCGGGAGAATTTTGAAGTTGACTATACCATTTGTTTTAATCATTGGATAAATAAGTATCAAAAATTATGGAAGTTTCAATTTAGTTTAGCAACCGTATGACAAGAAAGAAGACGGGCCTGGGAGAAATAGCAAGACAATTGCAGATCTCAAAAAGCACCGTTTCATTTATATTGAATGGTAAGGCGGAGGAAATGCGCATTAGCAATGCACTCTCCGAAAAAGTCATTAACCTGGCACGGGAACTCAACTATGTTCCGAACCAGTTAGCAAAAAGCCTCCGTACCGGTAAATCTCACCTGATTGGGTTAATTGTTGAAGATATTTCAAACCCATTTTTTGCGGGAGTAGCACGTTTGATAGAAGAAAAAGCCGATGCTAAAGGATATAAGATCATTTACTGCAGTTCAAACAATGATGTGAAGAAAACAGCTGAACTTATAAAGGTGTTTCGGGAAAGACAGGTGGACGGATATATCATTACTCCTTCTCCCGGTATTGAAAATGATTTGCAGGCCTTGCAGCAACATCATTTGCCGCTGGTGCTGGTTGACCGGTATTTACCTGAATTAAATACCAACTATGTGGGAGTGGATAACAAGGAAGGTACGTACCATGCGATCTGCCATTTGGTGGATCAAGGATACCAGGATATTGGATTTGTTACGCTGAATACCAAACAGCCACAAATGCTGGAGCGATTAGCCGGTTATGAAAAAGCTACCCGGGAGCATAGTTTAAAGAAGTGGATAAAGAAAGTGAATTACAAAAACTCCCACGAACAAATCACAAAGGAAATAGCTTCATACATTTCTTCTAATGAGCAGCTGGATGCTATCTTCTTTGCCACCAACTATCTTGGCATCAGTGGCCTGGAGGCAATCAGAACGTTACGCTTGCGGATTCCAGGTGATATAGCTGTTATTTCTTTCGATGATCATGACCTGTTCCGTTTATACTCACCTTCCATCACTGTTGTTGCCCAACCGGTGGAGCAACTATCCCGTAAATCAATAGAAGTTGTCTTGAACGATATTGAGCATGAACAGGAGCGCGTTAAAATTAAAAAGTTTATTCTTCCTACCTCCCTTATCGTTAGAGAATCTTCTCTCCAAAAGGAGCCGGAGTATAGTAAGTAGTGATCCGCACAGATTAACGCAGTACGTATTTTAAGTGAAATGACTTACGTAAATAAAAAAGTTTTACACACTCTTGCTAAAACGGTTTAGTATTTTTAAATTGCATTCTGTAATAACTGCTTTTGAAAAACTTTCTGCTTGTAAGCTGCTATGTGAGCAATAGTCAACAAGGCTTATGTATTTATAGGCAGGATCCTCGTGTAATTACCAGTATCCCTCTTTCCCCTTGCCATTTCAAACCATTTAATTTATCAATAGCCATCAAAACTTAATGCTATGAAGAAATTGATTTGCTTGTTATTATTCACTGCTTTGTTTATTACTTGCTTACAGGCACAACAGGTAAACATTACCGGTAAGGTAACTGCCGCGGTAGATGGAACTCCGCTACAGGGGGTTACGGTTGCTGTCAATTCATCTGCCGGAGAGAAAAGTGCTGTTATAACGAATCCGAAAGGTGAATACACTATTGCTGTAAACTCCAGGGCTAAGGAACTCATTTTTAGTTATGTGGGGATGCAAACCGTAACGGAACGGATCAACAACCGTACCGTTATTAATGTCACCATGTCAGTGCAAACAGGTGATCTTGAACAGGTGGTGGTTACGGCGCTTGGTATCAAGAGAGAGACAAAAGCTTTAACCTACAGTCAGCAGGGTGTAGACATGAATGAGTTGAATGAAACCAAAGGCACCAACATCATCAATTCTCTTTCCGGTAAAGTGGCAGGTTTGCAGGTGGTGCCGGCAGGATTTAATACCGGTTCTGCAAGAGTAGTGATCAGGGGTAATACTTCCCTGACGGGTAATAACCAGCCTTTGTTCGTTGTGGATGGTATGCCAATAGATAATGCGGCAGGCGATGCAGGTAGCCTTGACTATGGTAATAATGCTGCCGATATCAATTCTGAAGATGTAGAAAGTATACAGGTGTTGAAAGGACCTAATGCGGCTGCTCTCTATGGTTCAAGAGCTGCCAATGGTGTCATACTCATCACAACAAAAAAAGGTACTAATAAATTTAAAGTCACTCTTAATTCTACCGTCATGTCACAAAAACTGGTAGAATTTCCTGAATATCAGAATGCTTACGGTGTCGGTACTTCTTTTTATATAGATAACACTCACCGTATCCCAATGGCATCCGTTAACTACCGTAGTTGGGGTTCCCCGATGATGGGTCAACCCTATGTGGCACTTAATGGTGAAACAAAACCTTACCTGCCACATCCCAACAATGTTCAGGACTTTTATAATTCGGCTACCCTCATCACCAATGCAGTTTCTGTTGAAGGGGGTAATGCCATGAATGTGTACCGTCTAGGTTATACTAACTACAATGGTACCAGTGTGGTGAAAGGTTTTAATGAAGCTAAAAAACACAACCTTGAATTTAGGTTGCAGAACAACTTCGCTTCATGGATCACGCTTGATTCCAAAATTGGCTATATAAGGGACATTGTCGATAACAGGCAATACTCCAATGCAAACGGACGTAACCCGACCAATCTTTATGGTCACATGGCCCGCAGCACAGATCTTCCGGAACTGTTGCCGTATAAAGATGAAGCAACAGGAATGGAAATAGGTACCCACCGTAATTTCAGTAATCCTTACTGGGTTATTAATGAGAATCCAAACAAAGATGTCAAAGACAGGGTGATTGCCACTTTTAGTCCCGAGATTAAATTAACGTCGTGGGCAAAGTTCACCGGCCGTTTAGGAGCTGATATCTATTGGTGGGACGGCTATGAGTTCAACAACATCGGTTCTGTGGTGGCCAGTAATCCTTTTGGATTTATGCGCACCTTCAATACAAAGCAGCAGAACTTCAATGTGGAAGGAATCTTCTCGTTAAATAAAAAACTCAACGACTTTTCAATTGTGACCAATTTAGGGGCGAGTTCGTTTAGTTCTGATTATGAACGCAGAGAAGAAAGGATTAACTCACTGCTACAACCCGGATTGATCAACCTTTCCAATGCAAGAGAATATCCATTGGTAAGCCAAAACATGCGCAGTAAACAAATTAATTCTGTTTTCGGATCCGCTTCATTTGGCTATAGAAACTTTGCTTTTATTGATGTAACAGGAAGAAACGACTGGTCTTCTACTTTACCGGCCAGTAATAATTCTTATTTCTATCCTTCTATCGGAGGTACGTTAATCCTGAGCGATTTACTACATATGAATAATAAGATAGTTAGCCTGGCAAAGTTGAGGGCGTCTGTCGCGGTTGTGGGTAATGATACCGATCCATACCGTTTAGACCAGACTTATTCTTTTAATGGGTTCCTCAATAATGCTCCGCTGGCTTCTCTTTCAACGACGATGAATAACCCCGATCTGAAGCCAGAGAGGACTAGTTCTTATGAGACTGGTTTTGATCTTCGTATGTTCAAAAACAGGTTGTCCTTATCAGGCACTTATTATAATTCATCCACTACCAACCAGATCATCACTGCGCAATTGCCTACATCCAGTGGTTACCAGCAGAGAATCTACAATGCCGGCAGGATTGATAATTGGGGTTATGAAGCAGTGGCCAGTGGAAAGATTGTAGATGGCAAGAAGTTCAAATGGGAAAGCGGTATCAACTTTTCAAAAAACAATTCAAAGGTGGTGGAACTGATTGAAGGTATAGACCGTTTCCAATTGAACAACAATTCCAGCTATATATATGTATATGCAGAGGTGGGTAAACCTTATGGAAATATGCGTGGCCTCGGAGTAGCGAGGGATTCAATAGGCCGCAGGTTGATTGAAGATGGTGGTAACCTGCTGATCAAAGATAATGACAGGGAATTTGGTCCATCAACACCGGATTGGCTTGCAGGGTTCAACAACAGCTTCCACTATGGAAAATTTGATGTGGGATTCCTGGTTGATGTAAGAATGGGTGGGATGCTTTATTCAGGTACGTATTCCCGGATGTTGACCAATGGAGTCGTTGCTGAAACTCTTTATGGCAGGGATGATTATTACATGCATTCCGTCATCTTTGGTGAAAGCAGTAGTGAACTCCGTGGCGGTGCTGTATGGGATGCGTATTACACAAATGGAAACAAGAACACTAAATTCAGCACTCCTCAGAATTACGAATATGCGCGTCCAAACTTTGCAGAGTTCGTGATGTTTGATGCTTCTTTTGTAAAGCTTAGAGAAGTTACAGCAGGGTATACGTTCGACGGAAAACAATTAAAGAAGACTCCATTCAAGAGTGCCCGTGTATCACTTGCCGGCCGCAACCTGGCGATCTTCCACCGGAACACTCCTGTTGGTATTGACCCGGAAGCTACTTCAACATCAGGCAATGGACAAGGAATTGAAAATGGCGCATTGCCTCCAAATTCAATCTACGGATTCAATGTTCGTCTTTCCTTCTAAACATGACATACATTAATATATGAAACAACGAATTTCTTTTATACTTATAATATTGGTGATTCTTACTTCCTGTTCCAAAAATCTACCGGATGTTAATAAGAATCCGAATAGTCCTTCTCAGGTGGAGGCAGACTTCCTTTTGACTACTTCCATCTTCGAGTCTATGAACCTTTATGGTGGACAAATGAACAGGGCTATTTTTTATAACTACACTCATCACTACTCAGGATTCCAGGGAGAATTTCAACGATACAATTATAACCAGGGTGAAAATAGCGGCTATTGGAGAAATACCTATATCCGTAGCCTTCAACCTGTTCACCAGGTAGTGGTACAATATGGTGATCGCCCTACCTATAAAAACCGGGTATTGATTGCGCGGATCTGGATGGATTACATATTCTCAAATGCGGTGTCCATGTGGGGAAGCGTACCTACTACTGAAGCTTTAGATGGTACTCCTTCTGTTCCTTACCAGAAAGAACAGGATATTTACTATTTTCTTCTGAATGATCTTCATGCATTGGCTGATTCAATCAATCTAACAGGTGATAAATACACTGCACTGGCTGATAAAATTTATGGTGGAGACTTACTGAAATGGAAGAAGTTCGCCAATACCTTACGCCTTCGCCTGGCTATGCGTATATCTGCAGCAGATCCTGCCACAGCTCAAAAAGAAGTAGCTGATATCTATACAAAAGATCAGTATACTATGAAAACAGAAGCTGAAACAGCAACCGCTGTTTGGGGATCTACCAGTGACAGTTGGAGTCCATTATATGATAGGGTAGTGTATAACTACACGGCAAATAAAGCCACAATACCGGTGATAAATGAATCATTAATTTATCACATGGCACCTTACAATGATCCCCGTTTACCTGTATATGCACAACCTGCGAAACAGGGGCCAATGAAGGACAAGTACTTTGGGCAAAATGTAGCTTATGGTGGTGGTGCTGGTTATGCCCGTTATCCAAATACGGTTAATCCTCACACAGGATTAAAGCAGGATGACTATTCTTACATCGGTGCAAGGTTTTTGAAACCGGATGCAGAATATGTTTTTCTATCTTATGCTGAAGCTTGTTTCCTGAAAGCAGAAGCTGCATTAAAAGGATGGTGGGGTAACACCAATGCATCTCAATATTACTATGAGGGCATTGATGCTTCTATTTTGCGCTATGGATTAACAAGTGCACAAGCTACCGCGTATAAGAACACTCCGGGTATTAAATGGGGAGTAGCATCAGATACAACAGGACGAGAAGCACAGTTCCAGGACTGGTTACGCATATGTTCGAGTTATGTGCCGGCAGGTGATTATATGAGACAGGTAATTATGCAGCACTGGCTGGCTATCCCGGGACAAGGGGTAGATGCATGGGCTTTATTGAGAAGGACACAAATACTGGAATTTGAACCACAGTTTGCCACTTACGATGGAGATTACAAGTACATGCCGCAACGCATTCTTTATCCATCAGATGAATTGCAGACCAATGCGGCTGAAGTGAATAAAGCAATCCAGTGGCTTGGCGGTCCTGATGACCTGTTTACCAAGCTTTGGTTTGCAGTGCCCACAAAGAAAAATCCTTTTTTACCTTATTAATGTCTAATTCCATATAAGATGAAACTACTTATTTACATACTACTAAGCATATTTCTTCTAAGCGCCTGTGTAAAGAAGAATAAAGAATACCTGCCACCAAATTTTAATTATGCTATTCCTGCTGTGACTCTCACCGAGAATGTAAATGTGGGAGCCTATTATTATAATTACAGCGCAACGGACTGGAGTAAAAAATATACTAATACTCCTACACTCGGGCAATATAGTGCATTGACAGCTTCAGTGATGGCACAGCAGCGACAGTGGGCCGACCAGGGAGGAGTTGATTTCTTCATCTTTAACTGGAATGGCACTTCAACAGGTGATCCCCAGTTAACCAGTTTTGTTAATGGAAGGAATGAAAGAGTGAAGATGGTGATAAACTACAATACAGCTCACTTATCCGTATCAAACACTTCCCCGTTGATCGGTACAAAGTTGACGACTATGATCAATGAACTGAAGGCATTAGCTGCAACCCACTTTAGCCAGGAATATTATTATAAAACAGGCGATCAGCCGGTGATCCTTATTACTCCTTTAAACCTGGCAACCAGTGCGGCGGCAAGTATTGATTACACTACCGTAATTCCTGCAGTAAAACAAGCCTTGAGTGCAGCAGGATTTAATCTGTATATCATTGGTGAGATTACCACCGGATGGTTACCTCCGTTGCGCTATGCCACAGCCACTAAAGTAATGGATGGCGTTACTGCCAACAACTGGTCTACAGACGTATATGACAGGGCCGTATTCTTCGCCTCCTACAGTGATATGAACTGGAAGAACTGGACGGATTCGACCACTGCATGGAATATGGACTTCACTCCGTCCATATTCCCCGGATATAATGATAAAGTAATGAGTCCTACTAGCAAGATGTATGACCTCGGTGGAACACCGGCATTCTACACAGATTATTGTAATGTGGCAAAAAGAAATATGGGAAAGAAAAGAATTGTACTGATTAACTCATGGAACAATTTCCAGGTAGGTACAACCATTGAACCAACAACAGAATATGGTACATCCTTCTTGGACCTGACAAAGAACCAGTTTAAAATTAAATAGTAATTAAGAAGAGATTTTATGAAAGCGAATAAGAATACCCTGAGCCGGAGAGAGTTTGTGCGTTCAATGGGAATATTGGCGGCTGCAGTTCCTTTTGGTGCTTCTGCTTTGGATTTGTTGCCAGGAGATAGTTTCAGTTTTATGCTGCTGGGTGATATGCATTTTGACAACCTGGACTTCCATGATTTAGAATATGTACGCACTAAATTTTCTGAAGGTGATGTAACACAGGTAAACAATTATTCAAGGATCACGCGCGACAATTTACCTGGACTAATGAAGAAAGTTAAAGAGAAAGGAATTTCAGCAAACGCCGACTTTTATTTGCAGATGGGTGATTTTGTGGAAGGTCTTTGTGGTTCGGAAGAATTGGCACTACGCCAGACCAACGGTTTTATTTCGATGATCAAACAGCAGGAATTAAACAGGCCATTTATTGTAGTAAAAGGAAATCATGATGTCACGGGCATTGGTGCTCCTGAAACATTCAGGAACGTTGTTCTGCCCTGGCAGTCGGGTGAACAGAAACAAGAGGTGAAATCAGCTAATTCCACTTTTGTTCACAAGAACGCAAGGTTCATATTATTCGACGGATATGCTGGTGATCAAAGCCTCCAATGGGTAAAAGAAGTACTGGCAAACACTAAGGAAAAGCTAGTTTTCTTTTGTGTTCATCAGCCGGTAATTCCTTTTACACCACGCGCCAACTGGCACTTATACGGAAGACCCACACAGCAAAAGCAAAGAGAAGAGCTTTTGAATACGCTGGGTGAACATAATGCAATAGTGCTATGTGGTCACTTGCATAAAACCAGCATAGTATCCAGGAAAACTGATAAGGGTAGAATTGTACAAGTGTGCACAGGTAGCGTTATCGAATCACCTAAAGCAGCAGTGAAAGATCATCTTAAAGGGGTCGATGCTTATGGAACACAATTATTGGAACTTGAACCGAATTTCAATCCTGCCACATTACAGGAAAGAAAGGAAAACCTGGCGAATGAAAAAAAGAATATTGAATATTTTGAATACGCCGACTTTATGGGCTATTCCAGTTTGTCGATTTCCAATAAAGGAAACGTTGAAATTTCAATTTACCGGAATATGGACAATGAGCCATGGACTGTAACAGATCTGACGGGTTTATTAAAAGCATAATCAGTGAAG
Source organism: Candidatus Dadabacteria bacterium (assembly GCA_050259715.1). Taxonomy (GTDB): domain Bacteria; phylum Bacteroidota; class Bacteroidia; order Chitinophagales; family Chitinophagaceae; genus Flavisolibacter. The sequence continues at coordinate 9,682 of JBLNAY010000029.1, read as the reverse complement.
AACTTTTTTTCCGCACGATGGATGATTTTGATGCTGGTGTTTTTTACAGGCGTTATCAGTGCTACTGCGCAGGATGTTAGTTTTATCGTATTGGGAGATATGCATTATGATCAATTCCGGCATCATGATATGGAGTATGTAAAGACCAGGCCACAAGACTATGAACAGATCACCAAAGAATACCCAAAGTATACCGATTCATACCTGCCTTCTTTTCTACAACTAATAAAAAAGCAAACAACTGTTATTCCGAACGTGAAAGCAGTAGTGCAATTGGGAGACCTGGTAGAAGGTGTGGCAGGAAATCTGGAATTAGCAAGACAGATGAACCATGGTGCCGTAAGCCTGTTGCAATCAGCTCAATTGCAGGTTCCCTGGGTACTGGTAAAAGGAAACCATGATGTAAGCAATAGTCCCGGGCAGCCGCAGGCATGGGAAGAAGTTATAGAACCGTTTATGCAAGAGCAGTTGAAGAAACCCGTGAACCACGGGATGTACACTTATATGATCAATCAAGATATAGAGTTCTTTATCGCAGACCAGTTCTTTAGTGTTGATAGAAATCTGCCGGAATCTGCAATGATTGATTTTTTAGAGAAGGAATTGTCGGTATCAAAGGCAAGATTTAGATTCTTTATGGCGCATCAACCGGTAGTGCCCGTAACGCAAAGATGCTGGCACCTGTTTGCAGGAATAAGAAGACCTCTTAGTGACAGCTCTTTAAGAAACAGGTTTCTGAATCTGTTGGCAAAATATCACGTCTTTGTATTATCGGCACATTTACATGAGTACTCAGTCTTAAGCCGTGAAACTCTCACAGGAAATATTGTGCAGGTGATGGTAAATAGTGTCAACAGGGGCGTGGAACCTGCTATGCCAAAAAGTCTTACAACTGAATATAAAGGAGAAGGGTGGGTGATAGAGAAACCCGATTGGCAACCCTCAACAAAAGAAGTGCGCCTTAAACTACTTGCTGAAGAGAAGAAGCATATACTCGATTTTAAAAGAGCAGATCTTCCGGGCTATGCGGTAATCACTGTACGTCCGAAACGGGGTGATGTTGTTCTGACCTACTATAATGGTATTTCAGATAAGCCTTTTGAAAACATCAACCTTACATCCTTACAAAATTTGAAAACGAATTGAAAAAAGGTGCCATTGAGCACCTGCTTAACAAATGCAGAATAAGATTGTACTGGGAGTAGATATAGGGGGATCCCATATTACTGCCAAACTGGTAGACCTGGAATCAGGTGTAACCATTGAAGGATCAGAGATCAGGCGATTGGTAAATTCAAATGGAACAGCAGAGGAGATCATCAATAACTGGTGTCAGGTTATTGAAGAAGCATTTAACTCTAAACCTGTCACAGATAGGAGAATTGGAATAGCCATGCCAGGGCCATTTGATTATGAGAATGGAATAGCATGGATGCAAAACCAGCAGAAGTATGATGCGCTATATGGATTAAATGTTAGAGATCTTCTTGCACAGAAATTAGGGATCTTACCCGATGCCATAAAGTTCATTAATGATGCGGAGAGCTTCCTTAAAGGTGAAGTATTTAGTGGGGCAGCAAAGTCGTGTTCCAGCGCTATAGGTTTTACTTTGGGAACAGGTTTTGGCTCGGCATATTACCAGAACGGAAAAGTTGAAGATGCGGACCTGTGGTGTTCTCCTTACAAGGACGGGATAGCCGAAGATTACTTATCGACACGTTGGTTTATTAAGAGGTATTATGAACTGTCAGGTAATACAATCGAGGGTGTGAAGGAACTCGCGGATTTAAAAAATGATAACGATGCTACCCGTGTGTTTATTGATTTCGGCCGCAATATGGCTATGTTTCTAAATGGACTGATCACGCAGCGCCAACCGCAAGTAATTGTTATTGGTGGCAACATATCACGTGCTTTTCCTTTATTTCTTGATAGTTTGGTTACAACACTCAATAAAGGAGCTAAAGAGCCGGAGATCAGGAAAGCAATCCTGGGGGAAGATGCTTCACTAGTGGGGGCTGCAAGCTGCTGGATAATAACATGCCAGGAGGAAAAATCTTTATTAGATAAATAAATTGTTTATGAAATCTACCATGCGAATATTCATATTACTCCTTTTTTGTGCTTACCTAAATGCAGTTGCAGCACAGCCGAAGGCGAAAACATATAAGTTCATGTCGTATAAAAACCTGGTGATGGCCGGCTACCAGGGTTGGTTCAATGCTGAAGGTGATGGAGCTGACAGGGGATGGTTTCATTATACGCATGATGCCACTTTTTCTCCCGGTCATACAAAAGTGGATTACTGGCCCGACATCAGTGATTACCCGGTGAAGTATAAAACAGCCTTCCAATTGCCGGATGGGCAACCTGCTTATGTTTTCAGTTCTTATGATGAAAGTACCGTGGACCTTCACTTCAAGTGGATGCATGATTATGGTATAGACGGAGCGTTTATGCAACGTTTTGTAACCACAGTAATGAATCCAAAAGGGAATGCGCATTACAAAAAAGTCTTGTCATCCGCATTGAAGTCAGCTAAAAAATATGATCGCGCCATTTGTATCATGTATGATCTGTCAGGAATGAAAAGTGAGAATTACTTAAATGTTATTGAAGACTGGAAACAATTGATCGACACGTATCATTTCAATAAGAAGGATAGTTGTGAAAATTACCTGTATCATCGCAACAAGCCTTTAGTTGCCGTTTGGGGTGCCGGTTTTAATGATAACCGGAAGTACAACCTACAGGATGTTAATAAGATTATCGACTTCCTTAAAAACGATCCCGTTTATGGTGGCTGCTCGGTTATGCTGGGGATACCCACCTGGTGGCGTGAATTAAAGTTTGATACCATGGATGATCCTTTCCTGCATACATTGATAAAGAAGGTAGACATTGTACATCCATGGTTTGTCGGCAGGTATAATGAAGAGACCTATCCTGCATTTCAGCAGAGAATAAAAGACGACCTGGTATGGTGCCGATTAAATGGTCTTGATTATGCGCCTGTTGCCTATCCGGGCTTTAGCTGGAAGAATATGAGACCCAATGATCCCTTTGATGCTATCCCCAGGAATAAAGGCAGCTTCTTCTGGAAGCAATTAGCCGGTGCTATACAATCCGGTGCCACCATGATCTATGTGGCCATGTTTGATGAAATAGACGAAGGCACAGCCATTTTTAAATGTGCCAAAAATGTTCCTGTCGGAGAAAGTAGGTTTGTGCCATATGAAAAAGAGATACCTTCTGATCACTATATGTGGTTGGCAGGACAGGCAGCGGGTATGCTAAAAAAACAGGTGCCTTTCCAGGTTTCCATGCCTTACAGGACTTATTAATGTTTAAAAATTTCAATCACTTGACTAAGGAAATATCGCTAAACCGTTTTAGTTTTGTTAAAGAGAATTGCTGCTTAATAAATGGTTATCTAACTGCATTTAATACTCTTATTACTCCTCACCTAATTTTTGCCAGATGAGACACATATTTTACTTGTTATTTACTTGTTTTTGTATTCAGTCCGCTTTTGCGCAGGAATCTTCAATAACAGGAAGAGTTATCGGTTCTGCTGACAACCAGCCATTGGAAGGTGTCACAGTTACTGCTGTTGTTCCCGGTGCCGGTAGAATACAGGCACTTACTAACCGGCAAGGCTTCTACACAATCAAAGTACCTGCTACTGTTAAAGAGCTTACGTTTAGTTACACAGGTATGACCAGTGTTACAGAGAAAGTTAATACCGGACGTGCCTTGAACATTCAGTTATCAGCCGGCACCAATCAATTGGAGCAGGTAGTTGTAACTGCTCTTGGTATTCGAAGAGAGGTAAGAGCTTTAAGTTATAGCCAACAAAAGATGGATGTCTCCAACATGACAGAGGCCCCGTCAACAAACCTGGTGAGTGCATTGTCGGGAAAAGTGGCAGGCTTGCAGATCACACCACCATCAACTAACTCCGGCTCTGCCCGTATTGTCATTCGTGGTAATAATTCCATCAGCGGCAATAATCAACCATTGTTTGTTGTTGACGGTATTCCTGTTGACAATAGTCCGGGTGATTTGAGCGTGACCACTTCTGGAAATGCAAACCTTGACTATGGTAATATCGCTGCCAACATCAACCCGCAGGATATTGAAAATATTGAAGTACTAAAAGGACCTAATGCTGCAGCCCTTTATGGATCAAGAGCCGCCAATGGAGCTATAATTATCACTACAAGAAAAGCAACTGCTACTCGATTCAAAGTAACCTATAACTCCAACCTGAGTTTCCAAAAAATAGTAGAGTTACCGGAGTATCAGAATGTTTTTGGTGCTGGCAATAGTTATAAACTGGAAGGATCCGGATCAACCAGTAATCCACAGCGACTGCCCAACGAGAAAGTATTTAACCGCAGTTGGGGAGCACCCATGTTGGGTCAATCTGTTATTGGAATTGACGGACAGGTAAAGCAGTATCTTCCGGAACCTGACAACATACAGGACTTTTATCAGGCTGCTAAATTCATCACTAATTCAATAGCAGTAGAAGGAGGAAGTAATCAAAACAACTATCGTTTTTCTTACACAAACTTTAATTCAAATAGTGTTGTTGCCGGTATAGATAAAACAAACCGACATACAGTTAACCTGAGAGTAACGAACAATATTGCCAAGTGGCTGAACCTCGATTCTAAAGTGAGTTATATACGCAGTACAGTCACCAACAGGCAGTATATGAACGGTAGCACCCGTAATCCAATTTACCAGTATGCATTCATGATCCGCGATATTCCACTTGATGTGTACCAGCAATATAAAGATGCTAACGGAAATGAGTCTAATACCCACACTGACTTTTTGAATCCTTATTGGGCTATCAATGAAGATCCTAACGAAGATGTAAAAGACCAGGTGCTAAGTTCCTTTAATGCAAACATCAGCTTTACCAACTGGTTGAAGCTCACGGCAAGGCTTGGAACAGAAATGTACTGGTGGGATGGGTATGAGTTCAATAACAAAGGAGCTCAGTCGGACCCTGATGGCTTTTATAAATCTTTTAATAATAAACTTAATAACCTGAATGCAGATGTTATCCTGACTGCGGACAAGAAGCTTGGAGACTTTTCTCTCACAACGTTTGCAGGTGCCGGTCGTTTCAGTTCACTAACCAACAGGAGAAGCCAACAGATCAACTCACTTATACAGGCTGGTTTGAAGAACATTAGCAATTCCAGTGAGTTTCCTACTGCTAATGACTTCCTCACAAGAAAAGCAATTAATTCTGTTTACGGATCTGCCACCTTTGGATTCCGGAACTATCTGTTTGTTGATGCCACGGCACGGAATGACTGGTCATCAACTTTACCTCCGAAGAATAATTCTTATTTCTATCCTTCAGTAGGTGCTACTTTCATTGTGACAGATGCATTTAAAATACCAAGGAATATACTGACCTATGCTAAAGTTCGCGGATCATACGCAGTAGTTGGTAATGACACAGATCCATACCAACTGGAGTCAACCTATTCGTTCACTGGCATATTCAACAACCAGGCGTTCGCGTCAATGGCTACAACATTTTTCAATCCTGACCTGAAGCCGGAGAAAACTGCTTCTGCTGAAGGTGGAATTGATTTGCAGTTATTCAAGAACCGGATCAACTTCAGTTTTACTCACTACAACTCATCTACGACTAACCAAATATTAAGTGCACAGATATCACCTTCCAGCGGGTACTTTACTAAATATTACAATGCTGGTGAGATCAACAACTGGGGAAATGAAATCGTATTAGGCGGCAGCCCTGTTCAAAACAAGAAGTTTAGCTGGAATGTTTTGGTAAATTACGCAAAAAACGGATCTAAGGTGGTAAGCCTTGTTCCCGGTGTGAATAGCTTCCTTTTGAACTCCTGGTTTGGTAATGCCAACGTGTATGCGGAAGTAGGTCAGCCTTATGGGATCATCAGGGGGAGGGGATGGAAACATGATTCAATGGGACGTAAACTGGTAGCGCCTGATGGTGGTGTTTTAACTACACCTAATACATTTCTTGGTAATGCATTACCTGATTGGACAGGGGGTATAACCAACAATTTCAAGGTTGGGAATTTCACTTTGAGCTTGCTAGTCGACATCCGCCAGGGAGGCAACTTCTATTCAGGAACCTTTAAGCGGTGGACTCAAACAGGCAATACCGCCTTTACATTACCGGGGCGGGAAGACTGGTATTATCACACGTATATCCTCGGAGAAGATCCACTGCTTACACAAAGTGGGTTCAGGTTTCCTGATACTTATTTCGAGACCGGAAAACCCAATGACAAGTGGTTGAATCCTCAAAGTGCCTACCAGGGTAAAGGCTACTTTGCCAATGAAGAACTGGAGATGTTTGATGCGAGTTATGTAAAGCTCAGGGAAGTGGTTGCGGGGTATAATCTTCCAAATGCATGGATTAGAAAATCACATCTTACCAATGCACGTGTTTCTTTATCAGGTAGAAACCTGTGGACAATTTCCAAGAATTGTCCGAAGGGTATCGATCCGGAAGCAAGTGTTACATCAGGCAATGGACAGGGTATTGAATATGGTTCTATGCCGCCCACGACGACCTATGGCTTTAACCTAATCCTTACCTTTTAATTAAACTCTTATGAACTCAAAATATAAGCTCATATTATTTGTCGTTGTTCTTCTCAGCCTTGCAGGAACTTCCTGTAAAAGAAGCCTGGAGGAGACTAACAGCAATCCAAACAGACCTACCGTGGTAGATCCAGAATACCTTTTAAATTCTTCCATCTTTAATACAATGAACCTCTTTGGAGGTGCGATGAGGAGAGAGGTCTTCTCCCACTATTCTAATTATGTTTCAGTTGGTGGTGGACAGTTCCAGCGTTATGGCTATTTTTCTTCAAACACGAATTACTGGAGAACAGCGTACGTGAATTGTCTTCAACCTGTTCACCAGGTGCAGGTGAATTTCGGTGATAATCCAAACTACAAGAACAGGGTAGCCATTGCAAAGATTATGGAGGCTTACATATACTCAGAGATGGTCGCTATTTGGGGAAGCCTTCCGAAAAGCCAGGCATTAAATGGTACCGACATAGTAGCTTACGACAAGGAAGAAGATATATACAATAGCCTACTGGATGATTTAAAGACTGCTGCTGCTGCCATAACATTAACCGGTGATACCTACACCGGTAATTCAGATGCAATATATGCAGGCAACCTATTGAAGTGGAAGAAGTTTGCCAATACATTACGGTTGAGAATCGCCATGCGAATTTCAAATCCTTCACCGAATGGTAATCCAGTAAAGGCACAGCAGGTGGCATCAGAGGTACTGGCAGATGAAAATAATACTATCCTTACTATTGATGAAACAGCGCATTCCTTCTGGGGAACGACATCGACCACCTGGAGTTATTTCTATGACTATAATGTATATAAACAATCATCCAACCTTTCGAGTTTAAACGTGGTGGAAGAATCATTGATACAGCACCTGCAGCCTTATAATGATCCGCGCCTGAAGGTGTATGCCAAACCGGTCACACAAGGACCCATGAAGGATAAATATTGGGGACAACCCAAGACTTCGCAACTTCCACCGGGAGTGAGTATGCCTAACAATCCCCATGCTAACAGGGCACAACTGGACTATTCACTGGTAGGTGATTTCTTCAGCAAGCCTGATGCAGAATATGTTCTTCTTTCAGTTGAAGAAGCCAACTTCCTGAAAGCCGAAGCAGCACTGAAAGGCTGGGGAGGTTCAAAGACCGCAGAGCAATATTATGTGCAGGGAATTACCACATCAATGCAGAAGTATGGTCTCCCTCCAACAGAGATAAGTAGTTACCTTTCTACACCCGGCGTGCAATGGAATACAGCTGTTGATACTACCGGCAGGGGTGCACAGTTTACGGACTATCTTGGGATCACTACCAGTGCCATATTGGTTAAAGATCCTTTCCGGCAGATCATTATGCAGGAGTGGCTCGCCATGTATTATAATGCACTGGATGCATGGAACCTTATACGCAGGACACAGGTGCTGGAATTTCCACCTCACTTTAACCCAGATGGTACATCGCCTACATCTGTTTGGGGATTCGCATACATACCACAACGCCTGATCTACCCTGATGTCGAATACCAGGTTAATAAAGATGAACTGACTAAAGCGTTAGCCTGGCTTGGTGGGCCCGACCAGATGGATACTAAACTCTGGTTCGCATTGCCAACAAAAAAGAATCCTTATTTACCTCATTAACCAGATCAAATTATAAGACAATGAAACAGTTAACATATATTCTCCTCATCATAATTATGATCTCCGGGTGTAAGAAGAAGGATGACTACATGGTAGACCCAAGTAAATATGTCTATCCAATTCCGCAGACAACTTTGTCCGATGATGCAAGGGTAGGAGCTTACTATTCTGTTTACAAAACAACAGACTGGAATGTTGCCAGGGCATATACGCCTGTATTAGGCACCTATGATGCTACCACCGCAAGTGTAATGCAACAACACCTCAAATGGGCAGATACGGCAGGCCTGAACTTTTTTGCTTTTAAGTGGAATGGCACCACTGATAATACCATTCTCAACAACTTCAAAACACAGGCAACAAACTCCAATGTCAAGATGGTCATTGATTACAGCACTGCACACCTAGCCGCAACAAATGCTTCACCTTTGGTCGGAGCTAAACTGGCCACTTTTGCAAATGACTGGAGAACATTGGCAACCACCTACATCAATAACCAGGCAACCTATTACAAAATAGATAATCGCCCGGTGGTAATGTTAAGTCCTTTGAACCTGACAGCTTCCACTTTAACCAGTATCAATTACAAGTTGGTGGCCGATACGCTAAGATCTGTGATGAATACTTTTGGTGTGAATCCGTTTATCATAGGTGAATTGACAACAGGCTGGGTTGCTCCATTGAATTACCCCGATAGCATTTTAAAAGCTATGGACGCCATAGTTTTGAACACATGGAGCACTACTGATTACGACCGTATGTTTGCCTTTTATAGTTATAGTGACATGAACTACCAGAACTGGAAAACGACCTTAGGTGCGTGGAATGTTGATTACGTGCCTTGTATTTTCCCGGGCTGGAATAATCCTTCCGCACCTACACAATACGTCATCCCAAGAACAGAAAAGAATTATGTTGATTATTGTAATGTTGCCAAGAGAAGTATGGGGAAACAACGAATTGTGATGATCAACTCCTGGAATGACTTCCAGAAGGGTAATACACTGGAACCTGCCAATGAATATGGCTCTCAGTACCTGTATATTACAAAAAGGGAACTTAAAAAGAACTAAATAATATTTTGAAATACCAGAATCAACTATTGATGAAAACGTATTTATCCTGCCTGGGTATAACCATCTTCTTATCTGCCACCCTGAAGGCACAGGAACCTACCGGAAATGTGAAATATGTTGACCCAACCATAGGCGGGGTTGGATTAATACTGGAGCCTACTCGTCCCACGGTACACCTGCCGAATAGTGTGATAAGGATGTACCCTGTAAGAAAAGACCAGCTGGATGATCAAATCAGTTATTTCCCACTCACCATGTATTCTCACCGTATAGGCAATGTGTTTTCATTTATGCCGGTTGCCGGTGAGTTGAATGATAACAGTTGGAAACAGAAATTCACTTA
>JBLNAY010000028.1:0-2506 GCA_050259715.1 Candidatus Dadabacteria bacterium | reverse complement strand
GAATCATATGGTCACCATATCGGAGGTTCGGCTCAAAATCCGGAAGGGTTATTTGAGCGAACCAAAGAAAATATACCCCGCAACAAGAAGCAATTTCCCTATGCCATTGGACAGTATACTTTCTGGGATAGAGATGTAAAGCAATGGGCGAAATGGGGCTTCGATTATCTCAAGTATGATTGGAACCCTAACGAGGTGCCTGAAACAAAGGCTATGTATGATCTATTGCGAAACAGTGGTAGGGACATCGTTTTTAGTTTATCAAATAGTACCCCTTTTGCTTCTATTGGAGAATTATCTAAAATAGCTAACGCCTGGAGAACAGGTGGTGATATTCGGGATAACTGGAAAAGCCTCAAAAGCCGTCTGCTTACACAGGACAAATGGGCTCCTTATTCTAAACCGGGACACTGGAATGATCCGGATATGATGATCGTAGGCTGGGTAGGCTGGGGCAAAGGACCATATCCAACACACCTTACACCGGATGAACAATATTCTCATATGACGGCATGGTGCTTACAATCAGTTCCATTGTTACTCGGGAATGATCTGACAAAATTGGATGATTTTACAATCAGCTTGCTGACAAACGATGAAGTGCTGGCAGTGAACCAGGATCCTTTAGGGAAACAGGCTACCGTTGTCGCCAGGCAGGACTCATGTGGTGTTTTAGCTAAAGACATGTCTGATGGTAGTAAGGCCGCTGGATTGTTCAATATAACAGATAGCCTCACACGAAAGCTCTCCGTTAAATGGTCTGAGCTTGGCATTGAAGGAAAATATATAGTTCGTGATCTATGGCGGCAGAAAGATCTTGGAATATTTAAAGATGAATTTTCAGCAGACGTAAAGCCTCACGGAGTAGTGATGATAAGTCTGCGAAAAGCAAACTAACAGTAGATGATGAAAGCTAAGTTCACTGCAATGTTAATATGGTTGCTTGCAACATTGAATAGCAAAGCAACAGATGTGAATGTGACCATTTATGGCGCAAAAGGCGACAGTACTACCTTAAATACTTCCAATATACAGCACGCAATTGATGCATGCCATAATTCCGGTGGTGGTAAGGTTATTTTTCCTGCAGGCAGCTATTTAACCGGAACTATTGAATTAAAAAATAACGTTACACTGCTTTTGCACAAGAATGCTGTTATTCTTGGCAGCACTAATATAGAAGATTACGTAAACAAAGATCCTTTTAAGGAAGGTACCGGTGCGGAAGTGGGATGGGCATTGATCCTGGCATTAGATGCAAAAAATATTGGTATAGAAGGAGAAGGGTCGATTAACGGACAGGGCTCTAAATTGAAGGAGCAACAACTCCTTACAGATCTGCGGCCGGAGAGCCAGAGATGGGGCAGGCGGCCATTCCTGTTAAGAATTGTAAGGTCGAATGGCATTAGTGTCAAAGGAGTTACGCTCTTATATTCTGCCGCATGGACTTCTCATTACTTTCAAAGCCAGAATATTACTATTGAGAATGTAAAAATCTTAAGCAGAGGTGTGGCCCACAATGATGGAATTGATATTGATGGTTGCCAGGATGTAGTGATTAAAGGATGTGATATTAACAGTGGCGATGATGCTCTTTGTTTTAAAACTACATCCAGTAAAATGGCGTGCAGGAATATTAAGGTCTCAGGCATGCGGTTGAAGAGTAACCAGGGAGCCATAAAGATGGGAACTGAATCAATGGCTGCATTTGAGAATATCCAGATCAGCGATTGCTATATATACGATACCAACAATGGAGGTATTAAACTACTCAGTGTTGACGGAGCTCATTTAAGAAATATTCTTATATCCGATATTTCTATGGTTGAAGTGAAAACACCCATATTGTTACGTTTGGGTTCAAGATTAAGTGTATTCAGGAAAGACAAGGATACACAGCAATCTACAGGTACATTCGCGAATGTGGTAATAAAAAATATTAAAGCTAAGGCCTCCGATTCTGCTCAATTAAAACCTGCTTCTGGTATATTGATTACCGGTGTACCCGGTCATGATATCAGTAATGTTATACTGGAAAATATTGAAATTGAACTTGCCGGTGGCGGATCTGTTGCGGATTCCAGGGTTAGTGTTCCGGAAGCAATTGACAAATATCCTGAAGTAAAAACTTTTGGTCCAACCATACCAGCTTATGGCCTGTGGGCACGTCATGTAAATGGTTTACAACTGAATAACATCTCTTTACAACTGAAGAGTAATGATCTCCGACCCGCTTTTATTTTTGAGGATGCACGTAATGTTGTAATGGATCATTGTTCGATACCGCAGACGAATAATGCACAGGCAGTTGTTCGCCTGCAAGGTGTGCAGGGTGCAGTTATACGAAATTCTGTTGTGAAAGGCAGTGGGCAAGCTTTTGTCAGGGTGGAAGGCACAAATAATAAAGGCATACAGGTAATGAGGAATTCGGCAAAAGACCTGGCAAAAGAAATGGAGTTAGCCCCCGGTGTGCAGTTAGATTAAGAATTTGTATATAGCAATCCAT
>JBLNAY010000027.1:0-4421 GCA_050259715.1 Candidatus Dadabacteria bacterium | reverse complement strand
TATTTTATAACATATTCTCTCGTTAGCTGTTCTTGCATCATCGAATAACGTTGTGTTATCAGGGGGACTATTCATCACCTGTACTTTCCTATGGCTTTTCTATGGAGTTCCCATAGGGTTTGTAGGGAGTTAGAACGGCTTTAGAACGGCTTTACACCCTGCTAATGCCGTTCAAACCTAATACCAGCGCCATTTCTGCGTGAGGGCAACTTAACAGAAAGGCGTAGAAAGGGGAAGTGCATCCTTCATTACAGTATACAGTGCATTGAAAATTTAAATTGTTTTTATGGAAAAACAGTTAATGAATAATCTACAATAAAGTGGCTTTGATTTAGGGTGTTTTCCAAAAGCACAAACAAAAATTCTATGGGTAGGATTCCAGTTCTTATTCTATTATGTGTCACTGTTATTTCCTGTACCACCAGTGAGAAGACCAATAAAATCAGGGTGGCAGGCGAAGGCAAAATCAGGGTCATGCCCGACCAGGTTAATCTGACAATAGATATTTCATTCACTAATTCCAGGATGGTAGATGCTGTGCGTCAAACGCAGGCAACAGTGGATAGCGTTATGAATATTCTTCAAAAGTTTGGAAAGAAACAACAGGATATAAAGACGAGCAGCATATCGGCAAACAAAAGCTATACCTATGTTGGGAATACCCAGAAGTTTGTGGGTTACCAGGCAACCCAGTCAATTGATTTCTTGCTCCATGACATATCGCAATTCACGGAATTGACCGGCAGACTATTAGAGACAAAAATTACCAGCATATCGCAAATTCAATTCGGTCATTCCAGGGCGGATAGCTTATTCAGGGAGGCCGACCTGTTGGCCTATGACGATGCTTTAAAATCTGCAACAAAACTGGCAAACAGGGCTAATGTGAAACTGGGGAAAGTTATTTTTGTTTCTAATGATAACCCCAGTCCGGATAATGGTTACTATAATGAGAATAGCATCAACACCTATAACAAAGGTTATGGCGGCAGGGGATTTAAAATTTCCCCGGAGGTTCTTGAATTCAGGAGAATTATAACGACAGAATACGAGATTTCCGGATAGCCTGGTTTCCTCCTGATAAAATTAGTTTCTGCACTACATGGTTAATAGATCAGCATCTATTGAGTAATAGTTAATACATTGCCGTTTATAGGGAATGCTTTTTGCGGTCAATGCCGAAATAAATAATTATGGCAAAGTGTGATAAATGCGGTAATGATTACGACAAGTCTTTCCGGGTAGAGATCGGTGGAGCAAGTTATGTCTTCGACAGTTTTGAATGTGCCATCAGCATGGTGGCGCCACATTGCAGTCATTGCGACTGTGTGATTATAGGCCATGGTGTGCAGGCAGGTGATAAAGTATACTGTTGTGCCAATTGTGCCAAAAGTGCGGGGGAACAAAACCTGAGAGACAGGGTTTAATTAGTGCAATTTTTTTGTACTGGTTTTTACATTGTGGTATTAGAAAATAGCAGTATACCCTTTTTATAATCTTTTATATCTAGAAATCTGCAGAGTAAAAAGCAGTTGTTGTTGTTCTAAACAGGCAGGTAAGGAATCCACCTGTAATATAGATTCGCAATAATTGATTAACCTCAGTGTCTTTAATATTCAATGTTTGTATATTAGATCAGCTGAATATTAAAGAATTATTACAGCCGTGTAACTCTTCATTACTTACTTTTAATTAACTGCTATGCGTTTCCTAATTCTTCTACTGCTGTTTCCTTATTTCGTATTCACTCAAGATGGTTTCCAGGTACGACATATTAATATTGTTGATGTAAAAACTGGTAAGATTATTCCTAATCAACTGGTGGCGATTAAAGGAAATAAGATAGTTACAATTACAAAAGACGTTAGTGTAAAGAATACCCTGAAGTCAGATATAGACGGAACAAATAAATACCTTATCCCAGGTTTGTGGGATATGCATTACCACGGTGGAACGGCACCAACCAGGTCAACTTATTTTCCTTTAATGCTGGCAAACGGTGTTACGGGTGCTCGCATGATGTGGGGTACAAAAAACGATCTTCTTCTTCGAGATTCCATTCGCCAGGGGTTTATCGTAGCTCCGCGAATGGTAGTAGCTTCTCCTTTAATCGATGGGGCTCATTCGATTTTTACGACCGCAGTCAATACCGATGATGCCACCCGTATACCCTTTATTATTGATTCTCTTCATTCGTTGGGATATGATTTTATAAAAACGTATGAATTCCTGCCAAATGATGTTTTTCATGCCATATCAGACTACTGCCGTTCCCATAATATTGAGTTTGCCGGCCATACCCCGATAGGTATGCCGATAGAAGAGGCAAGTAATGCAGGATTGAGAAGTATTGAACATCTCACCGGAGTAACAAAAGGGTTTTCATTATGGGAAGATTCCCTTAATAAGATACTTCCCGGAAAAGCAATGCACATGAAGGACTTTGCTTCTTTTACAGAAACTTTTTTTGATAATGAATCTTACAATTTTCCTTTCAATGAAAAAAAGGCTGAACATGTAGCTGCCACTTTAAGGAAGAATAATACGGCAGTTGTGCCAAGTATCTCTATTTACAGGGGCTACCTGTATAATGTAGATTCGTTAGAAAAACTACCGGAATTGCAATATTTTCCTAAGTCAACAGTAAAGAGTTGGTATAATGTACGTAAAGCAGGAATCATTGACACTAACTACCTGGATAATGAATTACGTAACTTAGGTTTTTTATATACGCATGGCGTTATGATCCTTGCCGGTACTGATGCTTTAAACTCCTACACAGTACATGGGTTCTCATTACACAATGAATTGGAATGGTACGTGAGAGCTGGATTAACTCCCCTGGCTGCATTGCAAACTGCTACTATCAATCCGGCACTCTTCTTACACAAGGACAAAGAAATGGGCACGGTTGAAGTAAACAAAATCGCAGACCTGGTCATCCTCCATGATAATCCTCTTAAGGATATAAGAAATACAAGGGCGATCGATGCTGTTATTGTAAACGGAAGATTTCTGTCCCGTGGAGAATTAGATGATATGCTCTTAAAGTTGAAGACGCGTTTCCAGTAACAAATTCCTGGAGCATTAGACTTCAACGTTCTTAAAGAGAACGGGTTAACAGCCGGGATGACATAATTTAATTCAGGAAATTTTACTAAACTTCTCTATATCTTCCACCGGTAAATAGAACATTTCAGAACTCAGTGTTGGTCGCTACCAAATACTAACTAAACGTCTTGACCCATGTTTAAATCTTTCCTGCTCTTTCTTTCTGTGGCAATTGTAGTAACAGCATGCAACAGCAACAATTCCAATAGTAATAACGAAAGTTCCGGCATTAACCCTGGTTCTTTGAAGAAACACGTGGAGGTACTGGCTTCGGATTCCTTCCAGGGAAGAAAGCCTTTTACCGAAGGAGAAACAAAAACCATAAACTACCTGCAACAGCAATTTGCCGCTATGGGAATTGAGCCGGGCAACGGCAGCAGTTACCTGCAGGAAGTGCCCATGGTTAATATCCTTGCCACTGCCGCTCCCACCATGGAGGTGCAGTCACCCAAAGAAAAGTTCACCTTAAATGCATTCAATGATTACATCATCTGGACGGATAAACCAGGGAGTGATATCACCCTCGATAATGCAGATGTAGTCTTTGCGGGTTACGGGGTAGTGGCCCCGGAATATGGCTGGAACGACTATGCAGGACTAAATGTGAAAGGCAAGGTGGTGATGGTGATGGTCAATGACCCGGGCTTCTGGTCGGGAGACACCACTTTATTTAAGGGCAACACCATGACTTATTACGGGCGCTGGACCTATAAGTTTGAAGAAGCGGCAAGGCAGGGAGCTAAAGGATGTCTTGTTATTCATAATACTAAAGCAGCCGGTTATCCTTTCAGTGTGCAGCAAAACAGTTTTAATACCGGCAGGCTGCAACTCGATAACAGGGGCAAAGACGTGAAGAATTGTGATGTGATCGGCTGGGTGCCCGAAGCCATTGCCAATAAGCTGTTCACCGCCGCCGGTTATGATTCAACCCTGCTGGTGAAAGCCAACCAACGCGGATTCAAGGCGGTTCCCCTGGACCTGAAATTGTCTACCACTATGAAGGTGCAGGCCACCTATAATAAATCACACAACGTGATTGCGAAGATCACCGGCTCTAAACACCCGGATGAAGTGATTATTTATACTGCCCATTGGGACCACCTCGGCATAGGGAAACCTGATAACACGGGTGACTCTATTTACAATGGTGCGCTGGACAATGCCAGTGCTACGTCAGGCCTATTGGAACTGGCAAGAGCTTTTAAGAACATGGAACCAAAGCCGGAACGCACGATCGTTTTTCTATCCGTGACCTCCGAAGAGCAGGGGCTGTTGGGCTCCCAGTATTATGCACAGAACCCCATTTATCC